>JACNLN010000118.1 GCA_014381485.1 Fidelibacterota bacterium | reverse complement strand
TTAAGAAAAACAATAACCAAAATAAAAGCCCACAAGTTTAAAAAGATAAACTTGCAGACTTTTTGCGTCTAACTATTTGCCTATTCCAATCCAAGAACTTTTCGAAAACCCACCATATCCATAAATCCGTGTCCACTAACATTAAATGCAATCACTTTTTCTTCACCAGATTCCTTGCACTTATTGGCTTCATCAATAGCACAAGCAATACTGTAAGCAGACTCAGGGGCAGGTAAAAAACCTTCAGTTTGAGTGAATAGTTTCCCCTTTTCAAACACATATTTTTCATCCACAGGATAAGCCACCGTATCAATATAGCCTTCGTCTCTCAGTAAGCTAATAATGGGGGCACATCCATGGTATCGTAACCCATCACCTCTGATTGGCGGCATCTCAAACATGTGTCCGAGAGTATACATTTTAAGTTGAGGAGTTAGTTTTGCGTAATCAGCAAAATTATATCGGTATGTTCCCTGTAAATTAGGAGCTGCTTCACTTTGAGCCGCAATGAATTGGATTTTTTTACCTTTAGTTAATACATCACCTACAAATGGTATGACAAATCCTCCAAAGTTGCTGCCGCCTCCCAGACAGGAAATCATCACATCGGGATATTCATCAATCATTTCAAATTGCAATTGAGTTTCCAAGCCAATGATTGACTGATGTATCAAGACATGGTTTAGTACCGATCCGAGAGAATAAACAGCTTTAGGATCATTTTTAGCGTCCTCTAATCCCTCAGAAATGGCAATTGCCAGAGAGCCGGGGTGATCAGGATTATCTTTTACGAGGAGTTTACCAACTTCGGTTTTATCGCTTGGTGATGCATTTACCTCTGCTCCATAAATTTGCATAAGGTTTCTTCTGGAATGTTTCCACTGGTAAACCGCTCTCACCCAAAAAACAGTGCATTTCAAACCGACGATACTCGTAGCGTAGGCAAGAGCCGTTCCCCACTGTCCTGCACCGGTTTCGGTAGTAAGTCTTTCACAACCCTGTTCCCTGGCATAGTATGCTTGAGCAAGAGCAGTATTTACTTTATGGCTTCCAGTGGGACTGTAAAATTCTGATTTGTAATAAAGTCGGGCTGGCGTTCCTAATGCTTTTTCTAAATTTAATGCTCTGAATAGTGGTCTGGGTCTTCCCGCCTGAAGATATAATTGCCGAATACCATCAGGTATTTCAATCCATCTATCAGGGGAACTTTCCTGTTTCAAACATTCTAAAATCATCATTTCTGGTAATAGTTTCAGCTGTTCATCTCCTTTTGGAGGTGGCAACGGGGTGGGTAAATCCGGTAAAATATTATACCAACTGGTTGGTATATCTTCGGTAGAGATATTAATTTCCCTCAAATTTTTCTTCATTTTTTGCTCCACTAATTTGCTTTTTTGAATTGAAAATAAGTGTTTAATTACTTTCTTGACTACACATTAAATTTACAAAGCCTTTTGTAAAACGTGGAAGAATAAAAAATCTTGTGTCATAAATTGATTAAAGTAATCCAAACTCACAATTCCAAAGGTTAATTAAACATCATTTATTTCAGATATCTTCTAATGACAAAGATATTAGGAATTTGGAAATAATTAAGCTCGTAACTCACATTGTTTTATGCATAATCGGTAGTGTCTTTATAGTTGATTCGATTTAGATTATTATCAAGAAAATGATGAACTTCTCAAGAAAATGAGGTTTATTTTCATCAACTTCCAATATGAATTCTTTGGAAAGTTGAGTTCTATTTCTCAGATTTGCGGTGGGTTATTTCATAGAAAAGTTTAATAATCATAGAAAGGAAGACAGATAATGAAACAAATGATCACAGCAGGATTACTTGTTGCTTTAATTGCCTGCACTAACGACTCACAGCAAAAAAGCGTTTCCAAACTAACCACCCATCAGGATACTGTTAGTTACAGTATAGGAATGGATATCGGTGGTGGAATGAAAAGACAGGAATTGGATATTAACCCAGATCTTCTTGTTCAAGGATTTCGCGACAGTTTTTCAGGTTCAGAAACAAAAGTTGAGGAAAACACAAAACAGAAAGTTTTAAGAGCATACCAGATGGAAATACGCCAAAAACAACAGGAAATTCGGAAAAAATTGACTGAAGAAAACAAAATGGAGGGTGAAAAATTCCTGGCAGAAAATGCCAAACATAAAGATATAGTGGTTCAACCAAGTGGACTACAATATAAAGTCATCAAAATGGGTGACGGTCCGATACCCGAAAAATCTGATATGGTCGAAGTACATTATCACGGCACACTCCTGGATGGAACAACTTTCGACAGTTCATACGATAAAGGCAAACCAGCAAAATTTCGGGTGACAGGTGTCATTAAAGGATGGACTGAAGCTCTCCAAATGATGCCAGTTGGATCAAAATGGGAATTATTTATTCCTTCTGACCTTGCCTATGGTGAACGGGGCTCTCGAGTTATTGAACCAAACAGTACACTCATCTTTGAATTGGAATTACTTGGGATAGAGAAATAGAAAATATACCACTAGAAGCAGATAGTTACACAGATTCCAGTTATTGAAATAAATATATACGTGTAAAAAAATGGGCTTAATCATGCCCATTTTTTGTATTAGTTTGCATCTCTCAGTAAGGGGAAAGCCCCTGCCCGATAAATCGGAACAAGGGCTTAGGGGGTATTTAATTATATAAATAAATTTACGTCATTTTCTATCCATTATAAAAGCTTATTTTCTCCTTGGACCTGCTTTAAGAACTTCTGGTGGTACTCCCTCGCTAAATTTTTTGAAATTTTCAATAAACAGAGAGGCTAACTGCCTGTATTTTTCATGGTAAGCTTCCTTTCTAGGCCAGGTATTTTCTGGGTTCAATATTTTTAAGGGTACGTCCTTGCATGATTTGGGTACCTGAAATCCAAACATGGAATCAGTGCGGTACTCAACATCATCGAGTTCCCCAGTCAGAGCGGAATTGAGAAGCGCTCGGGTATGAGAAATGCTAATCCTTTTCCCGATTCCAAAGGGTCCACCCGTCCACCCAGTGTTGAGGAGCCAGCAGTTTGTGTCGTGTTTGATGATTTTGTTCTTCAGTAATCGGGCGTAAAAATAGGGATGATGAACCATAAATGGTGCCCCAAAACAGGCACTAAAGGTTATTTCCGGCTCAAGACCCAATTCAATTTCCGTACCGCTGACCTTAGAAGTATAACCGGAAATAAAATGGTACATTGCCTGATCTGGAGTTAATCTGGCGATGGGTGGCATTACTCCAGAAGCATCACAGGTCAACATAAAAATATTTTTCGGATTCCCTCCTTTCCCTTCCTCCACAGCATTATCAATATACATCAAAGGATATGATGCCCGGGTATTTTCAGTATACAACCAGTCATCCAGATCAAGATGGCGGGAAACGGGGTCGAACACCACGTTTTCCAGAAGTGTACCAAATTTTCGCGTACAAGCCCAGATCTGCGGTTCTGCCTCGGAACTCAATTGAATCACCTTGGCATAGCACCCCCCCTCAAAATTAAATACCCCATCATCACTCCATCCATGTTCATCATCCCCAATCAACCGACGGCGCGGATCGGCCGAGAGGGTGGTCTTTCCAGTACCAGAAAGTCCAAAAAAGAGTGCTACATTTCCATCGTTCCCAAGGTTTGCTGAACAGTGCATCGCAAGCACTCCCTCCTTGGGTAGAAGGTAGTTCATAATCGTGAAAAATGACTTTTTAATTTCTCCTCCGTAAGAGGTTCCGCCGATGATTGCCAATCTCTGGTCAAAATTCAGGATGATAAATGTTCCCGAATTCGTCCCATCAATTTCCGGTGAAGCGTGGAAAGAGGGGGCACAGATCAGAGTAAAATCAGGGACATGCCTTTTCATCTCGTCAAATGTTCTTGGGGTAATGAACATATTTCGAGCAAACAGACTGTGCCAGGCATATTCAGTGATAACCCGGATGGGCAGTCGATACTCGGAATCAGCTCCTACATAACAATCCTGAACAAAAACATCTGTTCCTTGGAGAAATCCCTGAAGACGGTTGAGTAAAGCGGAAAATTTATCCTGACTGAAAGGACGATTGTATTCTCCCCACCAGATATCATCCTCCGTGCTCGGTTCTTTGACGATAAATTTATCATTCGCCGCACGGGCGGTATGTTTCCCAGTATTGACTATAACAGGCCCCATATGAGATATTTGCCCCTCAGAACGAAAACATATCTCCTCATAAAGTGCGGGAGTTGGCAAATTCCAGTAAACCTTATTGAAATGTTTCAATCCATGATTATTCAGCCCGAAATCACTGGCATTGGTTTTAGCTTCTTTCGATGCTGGTGATTTGACCCCAAGATGTAGCTTCATATCCAATCCCTTATCAATTTTCGATCACCTATATATATTTCATTGGGTGAGTTGGGATCCAGTGCCCATTTGATCCTCTCAATCCCATCACAGATCTCTTTGACTGTGCCCCCAAAACTGAGCCGCAGATAACCTTCCATCCCGAATTCAACACCAGGGACAGCGACAACTCGTACTTTTTCCAGTAAAAATTCCGATAATTCTGTGGAGCTTTTATTGTAAGCACGAAAATCCGGGAAGCAATAAAATGTTCCATCAGGTTTTGTGACCGTTACTCCATCAATGGTTCTCAGTTCTGTAATCATCACATTCCGATTATTTTCCAATGTAAGACGAAGACTCTCTATACCGCTCTGAAGTCCCCCCAGCGCTCCAGTTGCCGCCGCCTGTAACAGCACGGAAGGACAGGCAGTCGTAGCCGACTGAATGTTGGTCATAGCCTCTACTATCTTCTTCTCAGCAATGGCCCATCCGATACGAAAACCTGTCATGGCAAACAATTTCGATACGCCATTAATCACAACCAATTTCGATTTTTCAGTCTGCTTCTTGGTAAAATCGTAACATGAGATAATAGATTTCCCATCAAATATCAACTTATGGTAAATGTCATCCATAATGAGGTAAATATCTTTTTTCTCACAATATTCCACTATCTCCCCAATAAAATCACGGGAAAACATTACACCAGAAGGATTGTTTGGACTGTTTACAATAATGGCTCTTGTATAGGAGGTGACTGCCCTGTCAATATCCTCCATTCTCGGATGGAACCTGCCATCTTCCGGGGTAACAATAACGGGAAATCCATAACAGATTTTTACCATTTCTGGATAGCTTACCCAGTGTGGTGATAAAATAATTACCTCTTCTTGTGGACTGATAATGGTCTGAAGAAGAACGGAAAGTGACTGTTTGGCACCATTGGAAACGATGACATTCTCCGGTCCAACCACCTTCCCATAATTTTCTTCCGTATACCGGATAATCGCCTTTTTCAGAGATGGAATACCATCAGATGGTGTATACTTAATATCGGCTGTGGTCAGTTTTGCTGATGCGCTTATTATTGCATCAATTGGCGTTTTTGATTTTGGCTCTCCAATTCCCAGATGAATTACCGGTTCTCCCAGCTCTTTCAGGATTCGCGCGGTCTCGTTAAGTTTTAAGGTCGGAGATGGGGGAATGGTCTTGGCAAGCTGGCTAATGGTCATATTCTTTTCCCAATCGTCTATTATCCTTGTGAAATTCTGAAACTCTCAAAAATAGTAACATAAGAATTGTATAATTTAGAACGAAAATCACGATAAAAAGAAAAAAAACTTTAATTCTTAAAAGTTACCCAAATTCCGACATTGTCGAAGACTACTTGAGAGAAATTTGGGCTGGAGTAAAATGCCTGCCCGGCTCCTGACGGAATGTAACACAGCGTCCCAAAGGGACTTATTCCGGAGGAATCATTTTCAAACTTTAGATATCACCCGAAAAGATGTTTGAGCTATCTGAAAATAAAAAAACGAATTCCATCTGCTACGAGTCAGGGCAGGCTGTTTTTACGCATTACGCATTACGTTTTATGTTTTCAGTAACTCCGGTCGGTGACCCCTTTTTCCAATTGAATTCAAATAAAAGTTTATTAAATGATTTCGGGGGTCGCCGACGGTGAAAGAAAATTGGGGTTACTCTAAACAACAAGTTTGGTCAGGGGGGGGTTAATTGATCAATATATTTCCGCATTTCTTTGACCATATCTTTACTATGAGTCAATGTGTTGGTCTCTAGATCCAAGTAAGTTGCATTTATCATCATTTCTGTCATTATGTGTAGATTTTCTGGGATGTGCATCACGTCTTTGGAAGCACCGATTATCAAAGTTGGATATTTGATATCTTCCAGCAAATCCCAGACTTCATATTTGGACAGCGGAAGAGCTGCCTTTTTCAATTTCCAAGGATCAGCTGCGTCAAGAGCTCGACAATATTTTGCATATTGAGCATAATCACTTTCCACATCCAAGTAAAAAGTTTTTAGATACCATTTGATGATTGGTTTCAGAAAAAGATACAGGCGCGGTGGGAACATGAAAATAACCGGAATACTCCATTTGGGGATGGTAAATACAGCATTGGGACCAATAAGAACCAAGCATAATGGGTTCTTTTCAAGGTATTGACAACAGTCTAAAATAGCTGTTGCTCCTAATGAACTCCCAAACAAAATATATTTTTTCTCATCAACATTGAAATGAGAAATAAGAGTGACCATATCCCGTCCTATAGATTCCAAAGAATACTGTTCTTTTCTATTAACAATAGATGAAATTTTTTCTCGAGTTTCAATATAGTAGATTTTAAAATCCTTTGTCATTTCTCTCAGAACGATTTGCCACCCTTTTATCAACGATATCCAACCTGCAACAAACACAATAGCCGGATTGTTATTTTTTTCACCGGGAGTAAACGTAATGATCCTCACTGTAACATTATTAGAGACCGGTATCATTTCCTCTTTAAAGGATGCCCCGGGTGCACAGCATTCATAAAGATTATCCATATTTACCTTCCATTTTGATAATTAGACCAACCAACATTAAATGAGCACGTTAATGGCTTTTTCTAAAATTGTGTATTTTGCTGGAGGATAACCGATATTTTCACCATCTGTTTCCACAATCACAGGCTGTTCTGTGACTATTTCAAAAGAACGGCACTGCTTGTAATGAGCTGGTTTCCGTTTGAATATCTTTCCCGTATAAAGTGCTGGTATCATCGTGAGTAAATTCAGGCGAGATACAGAATCAATTAATGCCAGATTTAACACTCCATTATCCTGCTCCGTCTCCACACCATAATACATTCCTCCACCGAAATAAGGGGTTTTAAAAATCGTCATATTGCTCAATTGCTTGTCACTGTATTCTTTACCATCAATTTTAAGATCACACACGATCTCTTCAAATTTCATTAGTGCATCAATACCAGCAGTGACGGCGGCAACATCAACACTAATTTGTTTAATGAATTTAGACAACCCCTTTACAGAACAGAATTTTTCGTTCGCAAGACTGATAACACCAATACTTGAATTATTGATAATATATCTGTTCACTGGAGAACCATTATCATCTTGACACTCAACTTTAAAAATATCTATCTGCCATGTTTCTCTACTCTGTATCTTCTCTATAAAAGTTTTCTCCTGAGAAAATTTCTTCTCAAAATCACAGCTACTTCCAGCAGGCAGTAATATCAGTTGTAAATCCTTTAATTTTACCTTGTCATCCGACATTATTCCCTGAAGAACTTCATTCACCGTACCATCACCACCAAATACCGCAATCCGATTGTATCCATTTTCAACAATCTCAGAAGCTATTTCCGTTGCATGATTTGGTTGCTCCGTTAACCGATATTCAAACGGTAAACCAATTTCTTCAAGCTGGTGTCTTAATTTCTCCCACCGCTTTTGTGCAAGTCCTTCTCCTGCTGCTGGATTACAGATGATGAATGTTTTTTCCAAGAGTACTACTCCTTTTTATGTGCTTACTTAGCAATTCCAACACAACCCACCCCACTGTTGAATTTTACTTACGAATTTTGTAAATGTCAAATGCCAATAGAAAATAGATGAATGATCAGATTTTGAAGAATATAATAACTTTTTCAGTAGATACAATTTAATATGAATCTAAGATTCACCTCTGGAGTACACAGTGAAGGATTAACTATGGTATTCATTCGTTTTGGTTAGAATAATGATAAAGTCTTTTACCTGTTTTACTAAGTAAAAAGTGATTTAAATCATTTACTTTTATAATTAAGTTAAACTAAATTAAAATAAATTTATTATAAGGAATTGATGATGAAAAAAGCTACACTGTTTCTCGCTGTACTGTTGGTGTTCAGCAACATTCTTTTTGCGAAAACCTCGAAATATTTTAACTACTCTGGCAGTGATGGAGAAGACACAGTAATAAAATTTAAATTGGGCGAAGTAAATATCGTTCAATCTGGATCTTACACGAAATTACAAATACCAGAAGTGGGAACTACCTCTGAAGTCGGTATGCCGGAATTTCCAATTTTATCAACCTTTTACCAGATTGAACCAGATAAAAGTTATAGTGTTGACTACATAGTGATTCGCTCGCACAAAATACAAAATATCAAAATCTTCCCATATCAGGACACAGAAAACAGATCAGAAACCCCTGATGTAAAAATCATCAACGAAGCATTTTATAACTCCAACAGAGAATTCCCACAAAATAATCTCATCGTTTCTGAACCCAAAATTATGAGAGGGATCCAACTTCTGAATGTGAGTTTTATTCCATTTAAATATTTTGCCAAAACCCAAGAGTTAGAAATTTACGATGAAGTAGAAATTAATATCCAAGAATTCGGAAGCCGGGAAAATCCGAATTTTAAACAAATGCCAAGATCCAGAGCATTTGATAAATTATATGAAGGATTAGTCGTAAACTATACACCATCAGAC
>JACNLN010000044.1 GCA_014381485.1 Fidelibacterota bacterium | reverse complement strand
CAAAATGCCTGATAATCATCATCTCTTCCTACTAACGAACAACTGCAAATTTTCCTATGAATTTTTTATCGCCCGACTCCACAGTGTAGAGATATAAGCCGGGAGCAATTTCCTGATTATTTACCGTTCTCAAATTCCACCATTCACTTCCTCCCGCCTCGTGATTTAGTGTCTGCACTTTCTCACCTGAAATGGTGTAAATAGTAATCTCGCATATTTGTGGCAAATGAGTAAACCTTAATCGCTTCACATATTCAGTTTCATTAAAACTGGAATGAACGATATATGGATTTGGAACGACTTTAATTTCATCGAGATCATCTTCGGCAGGATAACCGGGTGTCACTGTGACAAAATTCCTGTCATGGACGGTCGTCCCTTTCGAACATTCAATACTTTCATATCCACGAGGACTGGACCAGTGATCGGGGTTTGAATAATTGGTGTCCACAACAGCTTGAAATTGGCCATTCCCGATGGGAACTAAGCGTGTACTTGTTGGAGCTTCCACGCCCATATCATAAGCGGTAACAGAATATGTGTATTCAATACCATCGTGTACATCATAATCAATGAAAGTATAAGTAGAATCATTAATTTTTGTAAAATAATAGAGTGAATCATTCAGCCAGAATTCATCATCAAGCCCCGTGTCATTACCTAAATGAAACCACGGTGCCATAGGGTCAGGACCTGAAATTGAACCTCCGCGAACTATCCCATCTACACAACCACCATCTTCTTCAAAGCCCCGTACACAATATGCTGAATCCTTTTCAGCAGAAAGATCAAATTGGACAATGGGTCTCCAGCCAACAAGAATATCTGAAATATCATAAATCTTGTCCTCGGGACCACCCCAGGTTTTTCCACCATCAATACTTTTATAAATCTTATATCCTTCAAAATCGGTATAACCTGTAACTACGTCCTTAGATAGCTCTGCTTCATCATCCCAGGTTAGTGTAACTTTTCCGTGATCCAGTATGGAAGTTATAGTAGGTTTAGTAGGAGGTGTATATCCCTGATAATGAGAGTTATACATAATTTGAGCAAATCTTGCATTTTTTATCAGATCGAATTTATTTTGACCAAAGATAATACAAAATGAGAAGGGAACTTCCTCCCCCACGTCGACATCAAATGGCCCACAGCTCATAATGAGCACACAATCCAGACCGTTTCCTGGTTCAGCTCCCCCGGTGAATTCATCCGTTTCATACAATCCATCAATAGAATCAAAATGAGGGTTCAAGTCGGTATCAAGATCCGTATCTGGATAAGGTGTATGGAAAAACCAATCTTTTTCATCAGAGCTAATATTGGTGGTATCTCCTGCGATGACCTTGTATAAAATTTCCTCCCTATTCCGGGCTTGAGGTCGACCTTTTGCACCAGCACAACAGTTCATATTACTTTCACGCTCTACCACACCGGGACGATTGTACCAGTCAAACCAGTGCCAGTCTGTCATCTTTAGGGCTTCTCCCGGAAAGCGGTCTGGGAAACCATCCCCGTCTAGATCAATTACTTCCGTTGCTTTGGGTGTGTCCAGCATCTGTGTTGCAACAATAGCCAAATCTGTAACACCATTACTGTTACCATCGTAATCGTAGATCATTGCCATACTGATAACGAGGGAATCGCCAGCAACATAGAAGCGCTCATCATAATATTCCATAAAATCATCTGCATTTGTGTGTGGCCAGAAATTTCCATAGATATCGGTAGAGGCAGCATCTGCGTCCATATAGAAACCGAGATACATACCTTTGTAATTAAATCCTTTTCCCCGGTTTAGCTTGGTTCCATCAGGCATAATCATCCCATCGCCACATAACTGCTCTGCTGGATCATTCGTGACAAATCCAAATTCATCAAGCATATTACCATCCTCATCGGTTGCACACCAGTCTCCACTTTCATTCCTCGCTCTTACTGTTACAAATAAAATATCCTCAGCATATGAAACACCATACGAATGCACTTCTGCCTTTACCCTAAACCCCATAGGATAGCCAGTCTGTTCATATTCATTATTAGTGTTGACGATATTGCTTCTGTGCGCCCAGCGGTCATCAAACTCCATATAAACATCGTTATCAGAAATAAATCTACCTTCTACAATCTCCCAGCAATCGGGATCCTTCCGGGTTCCGGAACATTCGGGCAAATTCTCATTATAATCTTCCGCCCACCAACCAGGCCAGAATGGTTCCTCCTCTCCAGTCTCTTCGTTAAAACGGGTAGGCCAGGTTGTAGAGTAACTGCTGTGTGCAAGCAGTGGATAGGAATCACCGGGATAACTGAATGGCGTATCGCTAAAAATATCCCCCGCATCAACATCTGTGTTGTGAGTATTAATCCTGGCTTTATTTGCGGCATGCCACTCTGTATTTGTGCTGGGTCTCCATCGGGTGAACCACGATTCAGCCACGTTGGCACCATAATACATATAGTCATCATCAGCAGTCCATTCCTCCTGATCATCACCATAATAATAGATATCAAAATCATCACCACGCTCTTTCAACTTCGGTCGCAATGCCCACGGTCTTATTAATCCTATCCGTGACCTCGGATTATTGGGGTCTGCTACACCCTCAACACTGATAAATAGTGTATCATTGCTAAAACACCACTGATTAATATCATCTATCTGACTTACATTTAAAACTTGTGTCCCTACATCCCCCCGATCCTCTTCAGCGTTAAAAAGAATCCCCACAAAATTGGTGTCACTGTTACTGAACCAATCATTATAGGCCTCCCGGGAACACCAAACTTTTCGATCGGGAACATCCCCTGTTCCAATCGTCTCGTGAACATCCCAGTCGTATCTTGATGAATATGCCTGTCCCGGCACACCGGCTACGAACGACACATGGGGTAAATAGGTATAATCTCCCCAAAGTGCCGCTGGATGGTCGTCCCAGGTAATGAAATTCCCGTAGTTTGAAACGGCACTCTTAACTTTCCCTTTCAGCAGATATCCCTTGGCACGATCATTCATTGGGTTTGTGGGAAATGGATAGTCACCAATTTTCCCGAGTCTTGATTGTCTAAAATCAAAATCTGCGTCTGCCCCCGTTCCATATTTCGGTTCAGAACCAAACGTGATTCCTATAAGTATTATAGATGTAAACGCAAATACTTTCACTGGCATAACTTTTTTCATTGGCTATGTTCTAAATACGACCTGTTTTAATGCTACATTCTGAGGAAACTGAATTGTGCATATCTATAGCCCCGTCCTTCAGGGCGGGGTTGAGAATATGAACAAACGTCGTTACGCCGTTCACGGCGTTATTTTCAAAGATACAATAAAGGGCGTGAACGCCCTGACTTGTTTTAGCAATTTTATTCCCCGTCCTGAAGGACGGGGCTACAAATTGATTTATGTGTTTATTCAGTTGTTTCATAGAACACAGCCTTTTCATTCTACCCTTAGCTATCTAAAATCAAATCTAACAAAGAAATTTATCTCCCTCGGGGATGCGAACATCCACGGCATATCGTAGTATGAACTGGATATTGAACCACCATTTATTGGCAGTGCTACTTCCTTCAAATAGTACTCACCCGGGTCATCTGGTTTTCCCGTCAGAGGATGGATGTCAATAGCATTATCCATATTAAATAGATTATAAATATTGAGACCAAGAGAAATCTTTATGTTCCTAAACTCAAGATACTTTGAGAGGGATAAGTTTACATTACTCCAGTCTGGGGCACGTTTTGAATATTTATTTTTTACATCCCATTGGGGCTTATCACCGTTAAAAATCATCGGGGTATAAGGATATCCTGAAAGATAAAAGCCGGTGAGAGAAGCGTTAATCCCTAAGGGCAACCGAGTATACAAAGTTACTGTTAAATCGTGAGGACGATCATACGGCATGCGAAATTCCTGCGACGGTGCATCTATTGCTTCCAGTCCTTCAGTAGCCCAATCGTGCTCACTATTTGCTTTTGCAATAGAATAGGTGTACTGGATCATTGTATTGATAAGCATCCCTCGATTTTTAAGTGTAAAATCAATACCCTTAGCACTACCATAATCACCATTGTCGAACACCTGATATTCATAGACGCCACTTTGATTATACTTATAGGTTACTAATTGGTCCATATCCTTAAGCCATCCTAAAATCGAGAATCCCCAATGACGTCCCACCTGGATATTGAACCCGAATTCATAAGATTGTGTACGGGAAGCATTCATTGTGGCATTTCCCAAATAACCTTCCCCTTCTTCAAAAAGTTCCTCAGGATCCTCCAACCTGTTGGTATTGAGATATACATTTTGAAAAATGGGAGTTTGATAGTACAAACCATAACTGAAAGTAAATGTCGCCTGATCTGTAATCACGTGACTGAATCCAAGACGGGGACTAATTTTATAAAACCACTCACTGGGTTTAAAAATTACTTTCTGCATCGGAAATCCGGGATCATCACTTGCTGATTCATTATAATTCCAAACTCCATCATCCTCACCAATATCATCTGTATTTGCCCTGCCATCCTCCCCCACATCCGCAAAGAACCAGGGGCGACCTGGGGAAAATTTTCCCAATGTATCCGCCCAAATACGAGTATTGTAATTCACCGCGTCAATTCGAATACCAGCATTCATTACCATCCATGGAACTTCGAATGTGTTCTGGATATAAGCAGAAATTTCTTCTGGTTCACGAAAATCATCCCATTTACCGTTTTCATTAGCATCATCAAATGCTTCACCAGAATCCCACTGCCCGTTACCTTCACCAAAATCTGGTCCGGGATAATCAGCATCTGTCGGCAACAACCCGTCCGGTCCGGTATCGTGCCAGTATTCAGCAAAAGATTGTGTAGTGGCTGCGTCACCCAACCAGGGATTCTTTACCTCGTAAAAGTTTAACTTATGTGATTTATAATCAAATCCCGTTCTTACCTTCCATTCATCCGTTAATTGAGACGTAATATCAAAGCGCAATTCATTTGTGACAGCTTGCGATGTCCCGTAGAACCTGTCGTGCCCTCCAAAAGCACGTCCTTCCAACCAAAATCCACCACCGGGTAAATAGTAGAGAGAGTCAGCATAGGATGTATCGGGGTAATCACCATAGATTGAATATGGATACCGCCCATTTTCGTACCAGGGTGGATTATTATAATATTCACTCCCTTCACTCTCCCAATACGGATCTTGTTCGTATTCAGTCCAGAGGTGAAAATAATCATAATGAGATGTATACCCCTCATACATTTCTGGTGTCAGCCAGTAGTCACCATCCCTGTAGGTGCATTTTTCCGCAAATTCAGGTCCATCCCAAACCCCGTTCCCATTGGCATCCTGGCAATATGGGTCATTGGGATTGGAATTAAATTCATCAATTCCAGGATCGTATAGTCCGTTGCCATTCATATCAGTAAAATCTTCAGCAACTTCCCAGTTATAAATACCCGGAGTACCTCCATAGTACCAACCGCTCCATTCATCTTTCATAGTATAACGTACTGTATCTCCATTTTCAGAAAGCAGATAAGGTACCACATTGGGATTGTAAGGATCAGAAATAGAACGATCAGGACCTGCTGGATGGCGCCATTCAAACCAATCCGGATATCCGTCATTATCACTATCACTCCATCTGACACCTTGGAATTTATCCTGGACAAACCGCGATAATCTGAGTGTATAAAAGGTTCTACTTGTTAACGTCTGGTTTAACTCAAATGTAAATCGGTGAGTGTCACGAAATAACTCATTTTGGCCACTATCCCAATAGAGATAGAGACTTTTAAATCCCTTCCTGTGAGCAGCAACTCTCCAGTATGAAAAATTAAATCGAAGTTTATTGGTAGGATTATAAGACAACTTGCTAAAAATATCCCAGGTTCTATCAAATCCAAAGTCGCGGAATCCAGCTTCATCGTCCCAGGGTTGTACCAGGTTTCTTCTGTTTTGATCATTCCCGGGGTCTCCCTTGATAAATATATTATCGTCAAATTCATAGACTTGATAGGCTCGATGATCCGTGTATTGTCCGGAAACCCAGTAACGAATTTTATCATATCCAGGTAGAGCCCCGCCAAATCCTAAATTGAAGTCATTATATCCCCTCAGCGCATCGTACTCTGATCCCATCCCAGCACCAACTAAACTGGTTTCGTATTTATACTTGAATTGAAATTGATCTCCGCCAGAATTGGTATGCATGTTAGATACTGCTGACATAGCATCTCCATATTCAGCATTAAATCCACCCGGTTGCCAGTCAAATTCCTTCACTGCAAACAAATTCAACCGGGTTCCATTTCCGATGCCGCCAAAGATGGGATTTCGAATGTACAGACCATCAATCATATAGGCAATTTCCCCGGATCTACCACCACGCACATGGACTTCCTCAAGACCACGCTCCTCATGATCGGGAATTCCTTGAGTCCGACTTACGACCTTTACTACACCTGATTGTAATGTATATAATTCGGTAATATCTCTTAGTGGTAGCGCTTCGATGGTTTCTTTATCCACGGTTATCTTCTTTGCTGTAGTTCCTTTTTCAACAAGTTCCCGCTCCCCCACAACATGAACAACTTCCCCTTCGATTGCAGCTACAGGTATGCTGAAATTCAGCCAGATCGTCTTATCCATTATCACGTCTACATTCTCAACTATTTCTTTTCTATATCCCATCATTTCCACTGTGACATCATAGGTTCCTACAGGAATATTCAAAATGAGATAATTACCATCAATATTAGCAACAGAGCCAATTGCCAGTTTTTTAATATAAATCTGTGCCCCGGGTAAGGGATTCCCCTCCACATCGGTTACTTTCCCACGAACAGTACCGTCGGTACCAGCCAAAACAAAAGAAAACATTCCTAATAAAAATAAAGTCGTTTTAATAAGGCTTTGTTTTTTCATATAGACTTTACATTATCCCTTAAATTATTGATCAACGGGGATTTCGACCCGTTGTAACCCAACTGTTCTTTTAACCTGAAATGGGTCATTATTTAACTCTTCTATATTCTTCAGATCATCTAAATTAACAATTCGAGATTTCCCCAACAATTTACTCATTAAGCGAGAGGAACCAGAGGGAACATCCCTGAATTCAGCCAATTCCCATCTGGAATATCCTAACCAGAATTCATCCTCTATCCATACTGGTTCAGTCCATCGTATGTAAACTTCATCTTTTACGATTCCAAAATCCCTTACCAACCAGGTAATATTTTTCTCACCGTACTCTACGCCACTACCAACCATTGTCATTGTCATTTCCCTGGTAATACGAAAACAGTCTGAAAATGTTGTATCCACAGCAGGACACTCGTCAACAGTACTGACGCTTAAAGTTGTGTCTCCATAACAGATTATTTGCCCATTATCCACATAACCCCTCACCTGCTTCGCTGGAACAGTTACATTATCAACATCCACAGCATATGATTCTTCAATATAATAAGTGGCAATCGGTGTCTCTACAGTAGTATCAGTAACTACCCGTTCACCATCACGTATTAAATTACCATAGGTGTAATACAGAATATCCTCCACTGCATTTTTCTCATACCAGAATCCATCTTCTATTTCACCTGGTGTCCAATAATAACCGTACGGTTCAAAATAACTTGGATGGATCAATTGATAAATATACTCATCCTGTTTAAACATCAGATAGTCATACTCCCTAATACTATCTCCGGTAGCACTATCCAGATATTTCCACTCTGTCTTTGTTATAAAATAATCACCGATGTCACCACTCTCTTCAATATGTTCAATAATTCTATTTGTATATAACGTTACGATAGAATCAACATCTGTAACAGCAGTAGATTCAGGATCTACAAATTCGATTTCTTCAATTAAATTACGATATACGATTCCCCATCGGGTTATTAGTGAATCACCCGGTACGATCTCTATTAGTATTCTTGGATTGGTAAGGTCCGGGTAATTATCATAAGATACCAGCAAGTTATTTGGAATCGGAACAGTCTCTATGATAAATAATTCATCAGAATCAGGGTCACCATTATTATTCAGATCTGTATAGTCTTCAGCTGGATCTAGAATCTCATTACCAACGTCGGTAAATGGTTCACCATCATCCCAAATACCATTTCCATTTGTATCGGTAAATTCTTCTGCATCATCCCATTCACCATCACAATTTCTATCCTGAAACGGCTCAGTTCCATATTGCTCTCCATTACCATCAATATCATGAAAGGGTTCAGCAGGATCCCAAATATTATTTCCTATATCAAGAAACCACTGTCCCGTATCTTCGTCCCACACTGCTCCCTCTGTACTGTCATCCAATATTAGTTCCATCTCATCCCATTCACCGTTATCATTACAATCCGTATTCACTCTGAACATTAATGAGTCATTACCAATGATCTTTCGATCAAATTCAAATACGACACTGGCATGCCAACTGTTGGCATAATAGGGAGTAATCGTTTCCACCCACTCAGACGAATCAACAAATACCAATTCTCCCTCAATTAGGGTATCCATTACAGCTCTATAGTATATCGAATCTAACGTATCAGGGTAAAAATAAGTTGAATCTTCTAAAATCCAGTCGGAGTTCACCGGTTTATAACGCTGACTTTCCGGTTCTTCGTCCAGGTCTCCCCAGACCATTTTTTCAATGTTTTTGAATTGTTTGGATAAAACGGACACTGAATCATCAATGATAATATCAAATTGTGTAAGTATATCTAAGCGACTTCTTTTCGTAATATCTTCTATATTCGTATCCGATGGAGCAATTTCAAGAAGGTAATCTGGGAATGTTTTAAAATTTAATGTAGGTGGATCCTTATCGTATAAATCCTTATAATTAGAGTAAGAGTAGTTAAACGAACTTATATCAAAACGAAAAAATTCAACATTGATATCATTATCAAAATCATAAAAATAGTCGTTAACATGCCCCTCAATACCACTGCCAATAGAAGGT
>JACNLN010000049.1 GCA_014381485.1 Fidelibacterota bacterium | reverse complement strand
AAGATATTCAAAGAAGTTTTGACAATAATTTATCGTTTGTAAATTCGACCTTTCATAAAAGCCCAAAATTTTTAGGCAGGAGTAACTTTTATGAGCAAAAATAAAATGAACAGATATTTGATCACCATGAGGTGGTACATTGAAACGGATGAGGATCTCGTCCCCGGCGCAAAGGAAACAGATGAAAAACTTCTGGATGTGTTACGTCATCGGGAAAATGGTACCCCCAGTTGTGCTACCTGTCCTACCCGTAAAAATGAAGGATATGCTATTTTGAAATACCATGATTTTATGGGCAAAAAACCTGTGTATATTTCCACTGAAAAAATAAAGGATTAACAGTGATGTCATCGGATATTTCGAATAAAGATGGATTGGGCAATATTATCGTTGCTCCATTAAACAAACTATTTAACTGGGCACGTTCTACGTCTCCGTGGTACTTTCAATTTGGGCTGGCATGTTGTGCCATTGAGATGATGGCAACAGCAGCCTCACGTCACGATTTGGAGCGGATCGGGATGATGCCGCGTTCTTCACCTCGTCAGGCGGATGTGATGATCGTATCTGGAACGGTTACTATGAAAATGGCTCTAAGGGTAAAGCGATTATATGAACAGATGGCAGAGCCCAAGTACGTCATTGCTATGGGAAGCTGTGCTACCAGCGGGGGTCCCTACTGGAAGTATGGTTACCACGTCCTTAAGGGAGTAGATCTGGTGATTCCTGTTGATGTGTATATTCCGGGATGTCCTCCCAGACCAGAAGCTCTTATAGAAGGATTGCTGAAGCTACAGGAAAAAATTAGACACGAACGACCTGTTCAAGATACAATATCAAAGAACCTGAAAGGATTAGTGAGCAGGAAAAGGAGACAGGAAGCTACCACGTAATCAGATATTGGGAACCAAACGTCCCAATAGGATTTCAGGCTCATCACAATATTGCGTACTTGGATTCCATTATTATTCTAGGAGTTGTCCGATGTGAGCCGGATTCAATCTAACAATAACTCTCGTAGCTTTTGTTACAATAAAACTATTGAGGAGAGAAAGGAAACCCCCTCACCTTTTTCCTCTCCCACTAGGGGAGAGGAGTTCTTGGTATCATAACTTCAAACAGCTTTACCTACCCGGCTGCTCACGAAGAATGAGGGTGGGCAAGTAGGGTCTGCAATAAGAATTTGAGATGTGACTTCCCAGCAAGACCTTCTCCCCCTTGATGGGGGAGAATGAAAAGAGGGGGTGGTATTTGGGTATATACACCGTGTTAATGCTTGTATTTCGGATTATTTTTGTATAGAAATTCATTTTTCTCGGTCGTGAGCCTGACAAGTATCATTCAGGTACTGGATATTGTGAAAAACCGGATTTCATTTTTTTATTTTACCTGCTATTTTAACAAGCCACCTGAAAAGACGCATCTGTTCATCACTTTCAGGCATAAGTTCAGGATGCCACTGAATGGCAATGAAGGCTTCTGGATTCCTTTCATCTTCAATCGCTTCTACCAAACCATCGCTACTCCAGCCGACAGCCTTCAATCCGTGTCCAAGCTTTCGAATGCCCTGATGGTGGGTGCTGGATACAGAGGGGTGAAGGGTTTCCATTACCTGATGCACCAGACTTCCAGTTTCAAGATTTACTGTATGGATTGAAAATTTGCCATTGACCACGCCATGTTCAATTTTGCTTTCCAGCTGACTCGGGATATCTTCATATAGAGATCCGCCATAGATCACATTTACGTGCTGAAAGCCAGCACAAATTGCCAAGATTGGTTTTCCCTGTTGTTTTACTTCGAGGAAAATAGCGCGATCAAATAACTCCCGCTTTGGGTGCATAATTTCACCTGTAAGTAATTCAGGATGCTTGCCGTTATATAGCTTATTGGGAAGATCGGGTCCGCCAACAATTACCAGTCCATCAATTTTATCTGTAATTTCCATCACGGAGCAATTGTTAGTGGGATAGTGCAAGGTAACCGGTATTCCACCTTCATTCCAGACAGCCTCGGAGTAGAGTTCCTTTGTGGCGTGCCAGTAAAATTGATTTCTCTCAAAATAGTAGGGATTAATACCAATAAGAGGTTTGTCCATATTTCCTTTCCTTTGTTATCAATAGAGGATAAATCTTCGAGGGTGTACTAACAACCTTCAAACGTTTCCTTTATTAACATGTCCACGACTGCATTAAGGCTACCCGTTTCTTCGAAACAGCGAAGTTGTCTGTCAGCACTTGTTCCTTCCTCCATGATCGTGCGGATATATTCGACCTCTTCCCTTGTTCCAAGGGTGTCAACGACATCATCCACCAACTCCAGCATTTCTTCCATTAAAGAGCGTAGGGGAACTTCGCATTCCTTTCCAAAATCGATGAGTTTTCCATCAATTCCGTCTTTGAGGGCGCGCCACTTGTTTTCGGCAATTAGAGAACGACGGTAAATTCGCCAGGTGCGGTTTTGACGACGAAGCTGGATCATTTTTGCCACCAATGCTTGAATTAAGGCGGCTATCGCGATCACCTCATTTATTTTCGTGGTGCAATCACAAATTCGAAACTCAAGGGTTGGGAAATTGTGATGTGGACGAATATCCCACCAGATCATTGAGGGTTCATCAATACATCCGCATTTGACGAGAGTGTCGACGTAATGATCATACTCAAGAACAGAGTCAAATCGTTCTGGTGTTCCTGTTCGAGGTAGATCCTCGAAAACGATACTGCGATATGATTTCAGTCCGGTTTTGTGACCGAACCAGAATGGGGAGGAGGTGGAGAGGGCAAGGATGTGAGGCATGAAGTAACTCATCTGATTCATAATATCAATCTGCATGTTTCGATCGGGAATACCGATATGAACGTGCATTCCGAAAATTAACAGGCGTCGGGCAACAATCTGCATGGAGTCGAGCAGACCTTTGTATCGGTTACGATCGGTGATGATCTGGTCCTGCCAGTGTGAAAAGGGGTGGGTGCCTGCTGCGACAATACGCCGATTGTTTTCTACAGCAATATCTCCAACTACACGACGCAGAAGGCGAATCTCCTCTTTGGCCTCCTGAATATTCTGACAAACATGACTTCCAACCTCAATCTGAGATTGTAAAAACTCGGGCTTCACCTGATCGCGAAAAATCATGGCACCCTGATCAAGAAATTCTGTGATGTACGAGGTGAGTTCCCGGCTCTCAGGATCAACAATCTGGTATTCTTCCTCAATTCCAATTGTTAAATCTTCCATCATTTACCTCACATTATTTTAAATTTCAGCATCAAAATTCTAAAGCATATCCATCTCTGCGGGGATCTCCGGCGCAACTGCTGGAGGACACAGAGTTTGCTCCACCGAAATAGAGATTTTGTTCCTCCCACCTCTTGATTTCGTAACGGGCTTCAAGCTTTTTAACCACATCGTCCGGAAAACCGGGTTCAAGATGCAAGACATTCCTTTCAAGGTGTATTCGTGAAGCTGCCGTCGCTTCTTCAATTTTCATATTATTACACAATGTGTTAAGAATAATCTGAATGGTAACAGACAAAATTCGACTGCTTCCAGCACTGCCTGTAATAAGGACAGGGTTTCTTTTGTCCATTACAATGGTTGGCGAAATCATAGATGATAATCGTTTTCCTTTATTATACTGATGAAATCCCTCGGGATTCAAATCTTCTTCTCCGAGCATATTGTTCAACATAATTCCTGTGCCCGGGATGAAGATTCCGCTTCCTTCTCCGTTTGTCGTGGTCACGCTGACGGCATTTCCAGCTCTATCCAGAATGCTAATATGAGTGGTTGATCCCAACGAATGTGGTTCTGATTTAATAACATTTCTTGGGGAATAAGATGATAAATATACGTCAAGATAGTCTTTGAAAAATTCCTGCTGGGTCAGTTTACTACTTCGGGCGGAAGGGGGCTCTTTCACTCGTTCTTGACGAAGGATGTTGGTAGTTTCAAATGCCTCTACTAAGCGTAGTAGGGAGATGGGGGTTACTTGGGTTTCCCCGCTCTTTTCCAGTAGAGTGAGAGTAGCATCAATGAGAAGTCCCCCCAGAGACGGCGGGGGATTCCCCAGAATGGTATATCCGTGAAACGATGTTTTTAATGGATCTCTTAAGACAACCTGGTAATGGAGCAAATCATCATATTGGATTAGTCCACCGCCGTCAATTTCGGATAACAGATTCTTTGCCACCTCACCCCGGTAGAAAAGATCTTTTCCTTCATAAGTCAGAACATCCAAAAAATCTGCGAAATCAGGCATGCACAGAAGATCGCTTTCCGAGAGAAGCTCGCCTTCTGGGGCAAACATTCTCTGACCAATGCTATTGCGGATGATTATTGGTTTAAGAATACGAAGAACATATGATTGAGTTTTTGTAAGGCGAATTCCCTTCTTAGCAAATTCAATGGCTGGTTCCATTACTAGTTTAATAGGCATATCACCCAAATAATCGTGTGCAAGCAGCAAACCAGCCACTATCCCAGGGACTGCCACAGAGCCTTTTCCAATATGGAATGCCTGTTTAGTGGTGCCAAAGTCCACCATGATTTTAGAGAAATCCACTTTGTTAACATCTCCTGAAGGAGTATTAACAAAAAAGTCAAACAGTATCGGTTTTCCATCTGCTGGATAGGCATTCAGAAATCCACCGCCACCGGCACTTGTGAGGGCTGGTTCAGCAATCATAGCTGTGAAGCATGCTGCCACGGCTGCATCAAATGCATTCCCACCCGCTTCCAAAACTATTCTGGCGGATTCAACGGTTGTCTTGTCTCCAGCTGCAATCCTGTTCTTTCCTGCCATAAAATTACGACCCTTTACGATGTGTGAAGATCTGAAATAGCTGTTTCAAAAATATAACAATATGTTTTCTCGTGCCAATAATTTGATTGTTCAGAAACAATCTTGAATTTTCTCAAGTTATTTTAAAGCGATGAATCACAAAACACTCCATAATCTTGTTTGGATTCCCATGTTTCTAATTGGATTAGCTGGCGCTGTGCTTGGATTTTTATTATTATTTTTATATGAGCCGTGGCTTCTGGATCAGGCTGCTAATGAAGCCGTTATCCAGATAACATTTGAAGAATTACTTTCCGCAGAAATAAACCAGAATATATCCTCATATTTGACAGCACTTTACCGATTCTTTGGACTTTTGTATATAGGGCTTGGGATGCTCATCTGCCTTTATGTTCTGGTGACTTTTATGGGAACCTCCAGAGCGAGAAAGGGACTTCTCATTGTTCTGGGAATTTTCTTTGCAGCCACATTTTTTCTTGAATACTCATTGATCCCGACTTCACCACTCATCAATCTGACCGATGGTCTGGTCGCACTTTATCTGTTGAGTTTCTGGGCGACGATAAGGTTAAGCAGGGAAGAGAAAGATCTTTAAGTCGTATTAGTAAAGGTAGTTTAGGTTAGAATTAATGAGTTCATTTTCAACATTCGTATGTAGTTAAACCTTTCCCGTTCTTCGTAGTCTCGATAGCATCGGGACGAAGGACGAATCGGAGTAGGCTCAATATTATCAAGGGAGAAAAAATATTTACTCTAAATTTAAGTTGCACTATTTCTATGACTTAAAACCACCCAACGTCTTCAAAGTCATTCCTGTCATCTTTTGGCGAATGTGGGCAAACACCTCAAGAAGCGGGAGATCTTTTGGACAAACATCATCACAAGCCATCATACCAAAACATCCAAATATCCCTTCATCTGTGGATATCAGTTCAAACCACTCTTCATTTCCCCTCTGGTCACGGGGATCGATTAAAAATCGACCAATGCGATTCAATCCAGCTGCTCCTAAGAACTCTGGAAAAACTTGTGCTGTGGCACAACCGGCGATACAACAACCACACTCAATGCATCGTTCGGATTCATAAATTTCATTTGCAAGAGTATTATTCATCCGTTCTTCTTCAGCTATGGGATCAAACTTTGTTTCTGTATGAATCCAGGACTCCACACGCTCAGCCATATCCCTGAACCAGATACCAGTATCAACAGACAGGTCACCCAATAACTTGAAAAACGGGAGAGGGAACAGTTCAATAGTGTCAGGTAGATCCGACGTTAGAGTTCGGCATGCCAGTGTGGGTCTTCCGTTAATGACCATCCCGCAGGAACCGCAAATCCCAGCCCGACAAACAAAATCGAACATCAGATCCGGCGCCTGTTCTTCCCGGATTTTGCTAAGTGCCGTAAATAGATTCAGCCTCGGGGTTTCCTCCAGATAAAATGTATCAATGTGAGGCTTATCGTTTTCTTTCGTTGGATTGTAGCGAAAAATTTTACAATTTAATGTCCGCCCCATTACTCTGCCTCCTTCCAAGCTTCTTTTGGAAGTCTTATCCCCGTTGACTCCACAGGTTTAAGTCGCCCCTTTACTGTCTGGTCCTGATCCACGCGATTGTTGTATTCCTCAAGGTCTATCTTCATCGGAATCTGCTCTCCACCCCCGTAACCCCGATCACCAGGCGGCAAATCAAGAACGCCAACCAATTCGTAATCAAATACCGGTTCTTCTGCCCCTTCTGGCCAGCGAGACAGGGTACGATTGAGCCAGTTGGCATCATCCCTTGCGGGATAGTCCTCACGATAATGAGCTCCACGGGATTCAGTTCGATTAAGGGCGCCCATAGCAATTATCAGCGCTTGCTTCGCTTTTCCTTCTATCCGAAGTGCTGATGACAGCTCAGGGTTCATACCTGATGAGGATGTACGTACCTTGACATTTTTTGTCCGTTTCACAACCTCTTTCAATTTAGCTACCCCCTCGTCCAATTCCCCTCCATTCCGGAAGATACCCACATTGTGGTGTAGAGCGTCTGCTATTTCATTCTCGAGTTGATAAACATTTTCATTCCCTGAACCATTCAGGAGTTGAGTTATTTTATCAAGTTCTTTCTGTGTGAAAGTTTCCGCCAGTGCAACATCAGTTTTTAAAGATGTGTTCTTTGTGTATTCAGCGACACATTTTCCGACAATCATTCCAGCTACTACTGTTTCTGCAAGAGAGTTACCACCAAGCCGATTAAACCCATGCATATCCCAATTTGCCACCTCGCCAACAGCGAAGAGTCCCTTCATGCCGTACGCATGGCCATCCTTATTTACCCGAATGCCCCCCATAGAATAGTGTTGAGTCGGTCGAACGGGAACCAGCTCTTTGATGGGATTAACCCCGATAAAGTACATACAGATATCATACACCTCTCTCAATTTAGTTTTCAGGTGTTCTTCACCCAGGTGGCGCAGGTCCAGCCAGAGATGATCTCCATAGGGTGACTTCACCCCTTTCCCTTTTTTGATGTGTTCCATCATCCTGCGGGAGACTACATCACGGGAAGCCAATTCCTGTTTTTCCGGTTCATAATCGGGCATAAAGCGGTATTCATCTACATCCAGCAGGGTACCGCCATCACCACGACACCCTTCAGTTACCAGAATATCAGTAGGTACAATGCCCGTGGGATGAAACTGAACAGCTTCCATGTTTGCCAGTGGAACGATGCCAGTTTGAAGAGCCAGCCAGCTTCCCGTTCCTTCATTGATGACAGCATTGGTAGAGATCCCGTAAAGCCGACCGTAACCGCCAGTGGCAAGCACGGTGGACTTAGAAAGATAGA
Organism: Fidelibacterota bacterium; assembly: GCA_014381485.1. Taxonomy (GTDB): domain Bacteria; phylum Fidelibacterota; class Marinisomatia; order Marinisomatales; family CAZVFT01; genus JACNLN01. The sequence goes on along the minus strand of JACNLN010000049.1, from coordinate 1,474 downwards.
CCACAATTTCACCATCTCTAAGGGAGCGGGTGACAGCTCCGAGGCACCGACCATTATCGTGAATCAATCGCATCGCCTCCATACGGTCGTGGACATCAATTCCGAGCTGGACTGCCATATTATCCATCGCATACAGAACGGTATGGCCTGTACCGTCGGCTGTATAGCAAGTACGCCACTTAGCCGTCCCGCCAAATGCCCTGGCTGTGATGAGTCCCTCTTTCTCATAATCCTCTTCAATACGTGTCTTTTTGCTTTTAATAAAAACATCCTGAGGACCGCCAACTACTCTGTTCCAGGGAACGCCATAGTGTGCCATTTCGCGCATGGCAATGGGGGCGTTATCAACAAAAATACGAGCCACTTCCTGATCACAGCCCCAGTCGGACCCCCGAACAGTATCCAGCCAGTGAATAGTGGGATTGTCGCCCTTCCCCATAATGGAATTTCCCAGAGATGCCTGCATCCCACCCTGAGCTGCTGCAGAATGGCTCCGTCGAGGAGGTACCAGTGACAACATTATCACATCTAAATCTTCTTTTGCAGTGGCAATGGCTACCCGTTCTCCTGCCAAACCCGCACCTATAATCAACACGTCTGTTGCAATTACTTTCATAAGAGCACTCCTTCCCAGGGACCTGCCAGACCCACAACTGTTGCAGCTCCTAAAATAATAAAAAACCATAACAAGAAATAAAAGACCACCTTAGCAGCTTTACGACCAAACCATGTATTAGCAAACCACTTTACTGACAGCCGATACACGCCAATGGACATGTGGAAGACAGCTGCTATCATAAGAATTGTATAGAGAATCCAAAGCCCGCTTTCTACCCGGCTTGCTGCAATATCTGCCGACAGTCCCGGCTCCTGTCCTGGAATTCCCATATCCGAAAAAATATTCCAGGCAACAAGAACCAGATGAAAGGCTCCAGTGGCAAGAACGATCATTCCGGTGCGAACCTGCCAAATCCACAGCGACGTCTCAAAATGATTTCGCAACCGCACATCAGACTTTGGTTGGGTCCAGCGCCTTTTTGATTTTTTGATGCTCAGACCCAGTTCCATCATTCGTTTTCTCTCCCGAAGCTTTCCCGGGATCTTGCGGCTTGCCCAGATAAAGTGAACGAAAAAGATGGTCATAATAATAATTACCAGAGGTTGGGCAAGTGGCAAGGTTTTCTCTAAAAGTCCTGCAACAACATCATAAGCTTCTCTCCCAAAAAGTATGGAACTTTCGAAGAGCAAGTGTACACAAATGAATATTGCCAGAATTGCCCCGGTTAATCCACTAATCCACTCCTCCCATATTGCTCTTCTAGCAATGCGGTAAGCGTCACTTTCTCTACTTCGGCGGGATGCAGCTTCAGGGTAAAGCTTAGTTTTTATGGTGGTCATAATGTAACTCCTGAAATGTGTGTAAATATGCGGGATAAAATTAAAACGTTTTAATGCAATTCGCATTTAAAAAATT
>JACNLN010000112.1 GCA_014381485.1 Fidelibacterota bacterium | reverse complement strand
ATATCATAGGAATAACCGGGACTACCTACCCACAGATCTTTTGTATCATCATATAGCGGATCAACTTCAATCGGGTCCGCAAAGGAACCTCCACCCCAGCCAAATTCATCATAGGTGTAATAGGGACGACCTCCATATTGACTTCCCTGGCCAGTATACTCATTCCAGAAGGCAAAGGGATAATCTTCATTTCCTAAAGCACTGGGATACCGACCCTGACGATCTGATGGGGGCCAGTTAAAACCTGTATTCAAATAGGTATAAACATCCCAATCTTCCCCATCTTCAGAATAGGCTGCGCCAATCTGCCCACCCTTTAAATTTTGGGGGGTTGGCTCACCGTACCACTGACGAAAAACAAAAAACCATTCGTCATTTTCCGTTACCACCAAAGGTCGTGTCATACCGATACACATCCCGTATCCATTTGTAGATGAATCTATAAATGTGAAATGAGCATCACGGGATGATGGCATAATTATCGGACTTGGAGCATGATTATCAGGTACATGAAGTGGTGAAACTGATTCCACTTTTTTGATAAGCTTTTGCCCGTACGGTGCCGTATTTGGACCCTTTGTAACGGATCCAAGAACAGTCCCGATTCCAAAAGCTAATATTATTAACATTAAGACCGATCGTTTCATTTTTCTACCTCGCTTTCTATTACTGTTATTGACTTTCGTAATAAATCATCATCTCAAATATAATATTTAAAAATATATAATTAAAAATCAAATTCAAAGTATTGGATTTCAATACAATTATTTCACCAAAAGAATTTTATGGCATTTTTCAAAATCTTGTCCTGCCTGTACATCACCACCTATATTGGCAATCATCTTTACAAAATATATACCGCTTGGATATCCTGAAGCATTCCAGTTAACGTGATAAATACCTGTCTGATGAACATCATTCACCAACTGGGCTATTTTCTGTCCAAGGATATTGTAAATCGAAATTTTTACACTGGTTAGTACAGGTACTTTGTATTGAACAGTCATTGTGGGATTAAATGGATTTGGGTATGGGTTGTCCAGTGCAAATGCCGTTGGAACAAGCTCACCCTGAATAATACCAGCAGTAGAAAAAGTAAAATATCCTGTTCTCAGGGGATTTCCCCGATACATATTCCAGTAATCATCTACTATTCCCAGAGAATCCTTTACATCAATATTTACCACAGAACCCGTTGATCCAATCAAAATCTCCAGATCATTATCCAGATCTGTATCGAGGATAATAGGAGATCCTACAAATGAAAATTCATAATTAATGGGAAAATTCGGGTATGTAGTTCCATCTAAGTAATAGGCAATTAATTTACCTAGATTTGTTGCTGTAATAACTTCAGGATTTCCATCACCGTCTAAGTCAGCAAATGCAGGTGATGAATTGATCTCACCACCAATATTTTTTGGCCAACCAGTGAGATTTGTGCCGTTAGAATTTACACCATATAAATACCCATCTTCTGAACCAAAGAATATTCCAACATCACTTTCCATATCCACAAACCCCGGCGAAGTACTAACATCATCCCCTGCTGTCAGAGTAAATCGTAAGCTGCCATCACTATTTATTGCATAGAAATTATCGTCTCTAGACCCTGCAAGAATAATTTTTTGGCCATCCACCTCTACAACGGCAGGTGCTGCTCTAAAATCCCCGTTGGCTGTAAATGGAAATCCACTCGCTACAGTCAGGTCATCATAGATCAGCCATAGATTATCACTATCAGTACCACAGACAATGTCCACTTTCTCATTTCCATTGAAATCAGCTAAAGCCACTCCTCTCCGAATCTTCTCACCCAACTGATAGGGGAAACCTGCCACGTCTGAACCATCAGGATTGATGGCAAACAGTTTCCCTGAAGACGAATACCCGCCAAAAATGATCTCAAGGTTCCCATCGCCATCTATGTCACCCAAAGCAGGGGTTCCCATCAGATACTGGTCTGCGTTATAATCCAGCTGTTCAGTACCATCAGAATTCAAGATATAAAGATGTTTACTCTTGGAGGTAATAATGATTTCAATATCTCCATCATTATCAATATCAACTACCGCAGGTGAACCCCAGATTTGGTCTCCTGTATCAAATGGGAAATTATCTAATTCCACACCGGAGGGGGTCAAAACGTGGAGATTTCCGCCATAATCGCCAAAGATAATTTCATTTTCATCATCTCCATTTATATCCATAACAATAGGAGAGGATTCAACCTGGAAATCACTTATATATGGCCAACCACTCTGATTCAGACTGACCTCCTGGGTAAAATCAAATGATTCGTTGTATGGATCTCCTTGCGGTCCCTGTGCAGAGACATGAATCGTGAATACAATATCTCCTAATTCGATATCATCAGATAACTCAAAGGTAAACAAATCGGTGGTGTTCACTCCTATTCCGCCGGGATAAATAGTAGATGGATAGATGGCAGTACTATCCATAATGGAAACTCCTGGCGTTGCACTGGTCAATGTGGCAGTTACGTTTTCGGCATTTTCTGCCCAATCTGCATTTTTTAGAAGTACCCTCATATTCGCTGCTTCACCTGGATTCAAAACACCGTCACCATCACTTACAGTCCAAATCAGAACATGGGAATAATATTCAAGCTGAGGAATTGAGATGTCTGGCAGAATACCTCTCAGCATTCCCTGATTTAAGTTAAAACTCGATCCACCTGGAGACAGGTTATCGAGGTAGAAATAGCCGTTTGCATATCCTCCCCATCCCCAGTTACAGTGGAAATAATCTGGTCCCTGATAGCCATCAATATTCCAGGCATGCCCCCCATCATCGCCAAAACCCACATATATCGTGGGACGAGCATCATCTAACTCATCAATCAACATATCAATCCAAACTTGAGTTGAGTAGTTATTTTTTATGACATAGTTTATCATATCCTGTCTGTACCGAAAATGTTCATACAGTGCTGTTTTCGCAGATGGATACCCGCTGCCCACTGATGCCCCTGATCCCTCGGGATCATAATCCATTTCTACCACAACACCACAGTGAAATAACACGGTTTGTGTTGCTAAGGTGGGATAGGAATCGGGCATATTATCAAAGTCATAAAATGTGTCGCCAAAATTTGCGGAGAGCTGGCCATACACTGGGTGATAGTAACTGTGAGATCCCACACCAGTATCGGGATGTGACCAGTAATGCATTATTTGCCCCATGGACACCGCAACACATCCAACGGGGGTTCCACCAGGACACATAGCATTCCATGGATAACCCTGGTCCCACTGAGCTTGAATCAAGGGCTGTACATCCCTAACACCTCTACTTTTACTAATTTGCTTAGATTTATATTTTATCCATAATTCCTCGTTTTCCCTCAAGGTGGGTATGCCTTCCTCAATTGCATATTTTATTTCATCCTGATAATTATTCATCAATTGTTCAAGTTGAGGGGAAGCCTGATCAGGAGCGTATTCTCCTTCGAAGGCATATCCAAGAATAGGCCTGACTCGATCATCCGCTGCTATCATAACAAATCCAGCTGGAGAAAAATTGAAAATATAGATCAAATTGATATTCTCACTCTTTTCAAGATAGTACCCCTCTACGTGAATGTTCTCCAGAGCCACTTCACTTCTTTCAAAATAGAGGTTTTCAGCAACTTGAATTGCTTCAACCATTGATACTTCTTTTGCAAGAAGCAGATTGAAAATAGCAATTCCCACGGTAATAATATACCTGGTCATTTTCTTCATTATTTTTTCTTCCCTATCTATTGGCGTCTGAATCTCAGGAACCGGATGCTATTTGGAAATATAGTTCTCAATCGGAGGAGAAACTTTTTCCACTTCGTTCTATTTATGTTAGCTTAAACTATTTAATCAGCAGAACCTTTTGAGTCCCCACGTTATTACCAGATGTAACCTTCACAAAATAAAGACCGCTTGAAAATTCAGACGCATCCCAAGTGATCATATGATATCCAGCAGTCATACCTGCATTTAACAATTGATCAACCACTTGCCCGGCAAGATTATATATCTGGACGGATACGTTCCCTTCAGATGGTGTTTCAAACCGAATATTTGTAACAGGGTTGAAAGGATTTGGATAGGCCGGATGCAACACAAACGCATCGGGGATTAAAGTTGTTTCTTCATCAATACCAAGAGCTTGGTCTAAATAAACTCTAAGGATCAGGTTTCCAGAAATCCCAAAATTTGCTATCGGTTCCCATGTGGTACCTCCATCAGCACTGACATAAGAATATCCCGAATCCGAATCAGTATCCACACCTAATGGCCGGGTAGTAGAGAGTTCTTTAACTCCAAACCAGAATGTGTCATATATCTCAATTTGGTCATCTCCCAGGTCATAATAATTCCATCCACTTACACCGCTCATCATAATATGACTGTAAACTTCTGCACCTGGTTCACCATTATCATCGTCAAATACCTTTAAATAAAAGGCGCCAGCATCGCCCATCTGGTACCAAATTAACCGTGCTAAATAACCAGCAGAATCAGGCACAAATTTCACTGCCATATAATTTCCAGGACCCATCCGAAAGCCCTGTTCAGCAGTTCCATCATCGTAATAATATTGGTTCCAGGTCGGATATATCAGAAAAACACTTACCTCATTTGAATAGGCAGACTCCCCTTCTTCATACAGGGCTGTGACTACATAGTAATTATCCTGACCCATCTGAGGGTCCGTGTGGACAAAAAACGTATCCGTTGTGGTACCAATTGAATCATAGGGCCCACCACTGGTAACAGAATGATACACATTATATCCTTGAACCTGCCGGTTTTGATTCAACCAGGTACCTCCTCCTCTACCAGAACCTTCCACGTAGCCCCGAATGAGCCAGTTATAATCAAAGCTACCTGAAAGATCCGACCAGCCTGTCCCTAAATTAGCCCATAATCCAGCAACAGAAGGACCATCATCATACCCGGCTGAATATCCATTCGGATCAGCAGGTTCAATTTGATTCATATGATAACCAATCCACAACTCATCACCCATTTCAATTGGTATTGGTTCAGGGAGTGTTACGTCATTCCAATCTTCAATCGTTGGATTGGGAACATAAACTTCCGCAACTAGCGAGTCTGCCATTGTGCCCTTCCAGATGGAAACAGTATATTCAGTAGTCTGTGCGGTCGGATAAAATTTAACAATCGTTAGCTGACTACCTACATAGGGTAATAAGTCCGAAGCAGTAAACCGGCTGGCAGCATCCCATTCTCCCGGATCGGTCAGACCTAAAGCACCAGCATAATTCCCATTATCCCAATAGATCCAGCCTTCTCCTCCACCTGCGAGTGGATCTATCCATTCAAGCTCTACCTCGTTATTTTCGTTTACATCAGCGGTAAGGGTCTGGGGAGGTGGTAAAAAAGCAGTCGTATAAACCGAGAAATCATCAATAAAAAGACCCGTTCCTATCCCTCCGTCATCATTACCATCAGTAATTGCCTCAAATCTTATTTGAACCGTATCACCAGCATACTCAGAAATATCACACGTTCCATTGTGCCACCCAAAATTTGCCAGGGCAAAATCCTGATCAATAAAAATCCAATCGGAAGTGAGTAAATTACCATTGTAAGCGTAATGCAGCATAGTCCAGGAAGGTTCATCGGTACCCTTTGCATATACTTTGTAATAATCTTCCAAAATATCATCACCATTCCCATCAGAATCTAACATATCGCAGAATACCCAATAACTGATATAAATTTCGTCTAAATCCGGTAACACATATTCCGGAGACTCCAATAGGTCCATAAGGTTTGGTTCAATGGGACAATTCATAGCCCATGATCCGCTGTGAGGGTTGCTGGAATCCAGTACCCAGAAATCACCAGAAGCATCGCCACCATATCCTGGGATCATTAAAGTGTCACCGGGAATTCCCTCACCATTGCTTTCGAAAATACCAGCCACATTGATATTATCCACTCTTATTCCAAACAGAGAGGGATCATCTCCTGTATCATAGGCAGGGTCAGAACAAAAAGCAAAACGGATTTGAATATTTTGTTCAGCGTATGCTGATAAATCAAAAGTAGCATCCACCCAGCCGTTTGAAGTGCCTCCCCAGCCTGCAATTCCAGGTCCTTCAAGAAATTCCTCACCAAAACTATATAACGATTGACAATTATATACCGGTTCTCCTTCAATAACCTCCCACGTGCTACCACCATTGGCAGAAATCCGAATATTACTACCATCCCAACCATCGTACGGGGGACTGGTTCCAGCTGGATCTTCAACATTATAGTCCAAATTAAAAGTTAACGTGGAACTTCCCGCAGGGAGAGTAATGACAGGAGTATCCAAAACGATGTAACGATGACTGGTATAACCACCGAGAGCTTCGTCACCCATCCACCATGAGTACCCTTCATAGGAACCTTCACGAGATAGATGCCACCACTCATTCCAATCTGTGGGAGCTGTTCCATCAATGGTTGTCCAACCTCCCATTCCTGCCTCGAAATCTTCATGAAATATAATGGATACGTCATCTCGATTACCCGATATCTGCTGAGAATTGATTTTTTCTTCTCCTGAGTTACTATTGACTAATTTCACTTCAACATTGGAACTGTTATTTACATTACTCTTATTCAAATTCAAATCCTTTGCAAACATAAGGGAAGTGAAAGTAAACAATACGAGTAACGAGTATGTTTGAATCATTGATTTCATTACTGTTTTCTCCTTTTAATTAGTGATTATTATCTCTCTTACTTTTTCCTAAAATAATACTATTAAATCTGAGATGATGTGATTTACGTCAAATGTATATGTTATTCTCTTAAAATCCAAGTCCAATTCCAAACTGATGAGTTACATCTAAAATACCATAATTCACATAAGCATAATCCACACTCACCTCCACTCCCCTTGCCACTATCCTTATCCCAGCTCCTGCACTCAACTCCGCTGTGTCATGCCCTAAATGCATACCCACTCGCAAAAATCCCAACTCACGCCACGAATACTCACAGCCAAAGCCTCCATATACCGTGTAATCTATCGGATTTATCCCATCTACCGACAAAGATAAACGGTGAAACTGACTCCTAAAAAATACACTCCCAGGACCCATTATATCATTCTTAATACCCAATCGAAATGACATCGGCAACGAAAAACTACCCGTCACCCGAGCCAGCGTACTGTCTACATCATATTCCTCCGGTACCACTACATTTAACCCCTCTCCTCCATATCGTACCTCAGGCCCAAAATTGCTCACACTCATTCCCAAAATGAATCCGAATATCCCCGTGTCAAAATTAGATCCTATATCCACCGCCACCGTTTGCATCCCTACCGTGTATATCTCATCTCGTATGTAATTCAACGTCATTCCTACCTTCAAACGGTCTGTCAAACGTCTCGCATACGTCGTACGAAATGACATCGATATTACCTTGAAATCCTCTCCCGTTCCATCCGGATACCACTCGTTCGTTACCTCCATAGGTCCCGAATCTAAATAAAATAGATGAAACCCTATATAATTACCACCACCTAACTTCGCTCCATACGCAATAACATTATGCGTAATCCCTGCTATATAATTCGACCTGGAAATATACGTCTCCTGCCCCTTTAAAAATGCCACACTCGCTGGATTGTACGGTATCCCCGATACACCTTCCCCAGCAGCTACATACGCTCCTCCCAAACCTATCGCCCTCGCACTCGTCTCTAACTTCAACCAGTTGCACGCAGATGTCGCTACCTTCGTCACTACATCAGGAATAGTCGCCACCTGACCAAACGCTAAACTGCAAACAGTTAATATAACTATAACAAAATGCCTGATAATCATCATCTCTTCCTACTAACGAACAACTGCAAATTTTCCGATGTGCTTCAAATCCTCAGCTTCTACCGTGTAGATGTACAACCCTGGTGCTACTACCTTACCATGTCCAGTTCTCAGATCCCACCATTCGTTACTATCATATTCATCATCATGATCCAACGTTACAACTCGCTCACCGGATATAGTATAAATAGTAATTCTGCACTGCTGGGGTAAGTGAGTAAACCGTAAACGGTGTGATAAAGATTGAGGAGTCTCGAATCTGGAATGAACGAAATAGGGATTTGGAACCACTTTAATTTCTTCAAGCTCTTCCTGTGTCACGTCATGAGGTTTGCCAAGAAGAGATAAATCGGCAATCCAGGAATCGCCATCCACAAAGAATTTCTTTGTTTTGATAATAACAAAATCGCCATCTTTCCAGGGATATTGTATCTGCCAGGGATTATCATTTATACCGTCATCATTCTCATCAATAAACTCAATGGGATCAATATCCTCCATAATATCCTCACTGGCTTTCCACAGCATCCCTTCGTGCCCTACATACTCTCCGGCGTTATAAATTTGACCAATTTCCCACTCCTCATACTGAATATCAGGAAAAGCGACAGGAATTTTATAATTTATTTTCAGGTTGTATGTTAAATGTTCACCAATTTTTTCACCGTATAAGAGAGAATCTCCGGAAAATTGAACCTCTTCGTTCCTAGTCCATATACAGTCGTTATAACCGGGTTCTGGATTATCAGCAGTGCCTGTTCCATAGATACCTTTATCAATATGACGCAATAGGACATGTTTCCTAGTTGTCATATTTGTAATTCTGTAAGGGAGTACCGTTCTCACAGGAAGATCACTACAAGCACCTTCTGGAGACACTTCTACTACTGTATCCATCGCCCCTGTTCCGAATTCGATTTTATAATTAAAATTAAGTATTTTATCATAATTACTCTGATATCCAAGATCAAATCCCACCGATTTTATTACACTGCTATCCGCTTTCCATACCAACTCCTGAATCTCTTCAAAATCTTCACCCTCAGGGGTACTTTCAGGCATATTGTCAAACCGAAATCTTATACCATCGAAAGTATCTGTCCAATTGTTCTGATAATCTTTTTCATCTATATATTTTATAGGGAAGGCTTCCAGTCTATAATCAGGTAACCTGATGATTGAATCTTGACTGAAATTGCTGCTGTCTGCTCCGGGGAGATTCATCAGGATATTAATACTGTCCAAAGAGGTTACAGGATTGCCAGATGTATCAACATTAAAGGAAAATTCATCTCCCCAATTAACCGG
>JACNLN010000045.1:5579-9178 GCA_014381485.1 Fidelibacterota bacterium | reverse complement strand
GGAAAGATGGCGGATTTGATTATCGTGGGATTAAAAACTTACTACCATTTTGAAACTACCTCCGAACCTGGAAATACAGTAAAAAGGATTCTAACTCACTCAGTGTGTCCCGTACTTGCTGTTCCAGAGACTTTGACATTTCCTGAAAATATCATTATCGCCTACGATGGTTCTATCGTATCTGCCAAAGCCCTGAAAACTTTCATAAAACAGTTCAGTCCAACGACAGGACAACATCATATTTACATTCTTACCATCTCTGACGATAAGCAGAAGGCTAACTCTATCCAAGAAGAAGCTCTTGATTATCTAAAATGCTGGGATATGGAACCAGACACAATTATTGAAGATGGTAAACCAAAAGATGTGATTCAGAAATATTCAGAAGAATTAAAACCATCTTTAGTGGTTATTGGTGCGTATGGAAAAAGTAAAATTACTGATTACTTTTTTGGATCAACAGCCCAGAAATTAATTGAAACATGCTCAGTGCCAATCTTCATTCACCATTAGGAATTCGATTCAGCATAGAGTTGCCCACAAGCGCCATTTATGTCCTTCCCCTGACTCCATCGAACCATTACTATTCTCTTCGAAACTGAAACTTTTTGCACGAATACATTAAGTTCCTTATTGATAGGACTTTTAAAATCTTCAACGTGAATAGGATTATATGGAATCACATTAAGTTTACATTTTAACTGATTCGTTATTTTTACAAGACGTCTAACATCCTCATTGGAATCGTTCACTCCTGCTATCAATACATATTCAAGTGTCACCCTTCTTTTTGATTTCTGGGTATAATATTCAAGAGCACGGAAACATTGTTCCAATGGATACTTCCTGTTGATGGGCATCAAATTCAGGCGAGTAGTGTCATCAGCGGCATTTAGACTGAATGCCAGATTAAATTTATGACCTTCATCAGCATATTGATAAATCTTCGGGATAATCCCAGCTGTGGAAATTGTGATTTTTCTTGCACTGATGGAAAAACCATAATCATCATTTATCAAATACGCTGCTTTAATAACATTTTCATAATTTAAAAACGGTTCACCCATACCCATCAATACCACGTTGGTAATCCTAAACGGTACTTCCCGCTGAATAGTAATTAGTTGTCCAACAATCTCTGAGGTAGATAAATGACGGATAAATCCCATTTTGCCTGTAGCACAAAACTTACAATTAAGACCACAGCCAACCTGCACCGAAAGACAAACAGTATGGCGATGATCATCAGGGAGATAGACAGATTCAATTGTCTTACCATCAGATAACTCAAACAGAAACTTTCTCGATTGGGTTTGGCGAGAGGAATTCACAGATAATGTAATCATCTGCTCCAATGTAGCATTATTTTTCAGTTTTTGACGCAAAGTTTTAGGAATATTAGTCATCTCATCGAAGGAGGTTACCCGATGATGATGTATCCATGAAAACAGCTGGTATGCACGGAAAGATTTTTCCCCAAGGGACTCAAAATATGCAGCAAGCTCTTCCCGACTGAGTCCAGTTAAATTGGTTTTATCCACTTCTGGGAATTTTTATGGGTTCTTAATATCAGGAGGATTGATTAGAAATTCTCGGTCCTCATAAAAATAGTCATAAATGACCCAGCCCAGTGTAATCAAAGGAACAGTCACAACTGTGGAAGGTAAGAGATCATATGCCCGGTTATATAAAAGATTAAATTCTAAAAATTCGCGAAGACTCCTGAATTGAATAAGATATCTGAACAAGGCAATCCCAGCTCCCACATAAAATCCCTTTCGAACAGCATATCCAGATATAGACCTGTCAACAATAAGCTTATGGACATTCTCAAGGTAAATTGTATGCGGATTTTGATCTTTTTCCTGGTAGTAAATCAACTCTGGTGTATACATCCTCAATTCTTCATCTCTGAGATACACATAGGGAATTTCTTGTCCGTTTATCGTAATAATCTTACCTCCTCTCCCCTTACATATGTCAATATAACGCCAAAAGTGATCCGAAATAAAAAAAAGTTTTCCTTCACTATTATGAATATACAAAACACCATCCATAGCAACTTTCACTGTTACTTTTTGAAGTTGAGGTTCAAAAATAAGTGTATCCCTTGTAAATTCGACTACCCTACCGGCTTGAGTCTGTCCATTCAAAAAGACAATCTCATGGCGTAATGGAAGTGCCAGAAGTGAGCTAATTAAAAGATTGAATAAGAAAAAGAACTTTATCTGTACCTGAAATCCGATATAGAATTTCAGGATAAGCTTTAATTTATTTGTTATTAACACCATATAATACTATTACACCGATCAGGTGAAATTTGTGCTACACATCGTTTTATCATCTCTATGTAAAAGACTTAATAGGGATAACTATAGTTAAAAAATGATTTCTCCTCCGAAGTAGACCCTACGGGTCAACAGGAGCCCCCTTGGGGCGTTACGCTACATCCCGTCAGGAGCCGGACAGGCATTTTACTCCAACCCACATTCCTCTCAAAGAGTCTCTGACAATGTCGGAATTTGGGTTTGTAATTCAGTATTGCAAAACTAAATTTAGTTAACCATTTTATCATAAAGTATACAAATCAACTAATGGCAACGAACACCATTCGCAGTTAATTCAGTATGAAGAAATTAATAATTATTTTCTTACTTTCTATTTCGTTTTTACCTGCTCAGTTCAAATATTCCGTTGGAACTGGAATAGCATTTTCGTGGCCTGATTTTACCGATTTCAACAAAACCTTGTCGGATTCTGGTATTTCACAAGTCTCCGAATTTATTATGCCGATTTCTTACGATTTTTCCGTGAAAATTTATCCAAGTCTGAGAGTAGGATATTATCGTTTCTCTACTTCCCTGTTCACCTATAACAAATCGTCTCAAAACTTCAGGTTGGTTCTAAAAATGAATGGGATTGGCGCACAGACTTACTTCACTTTTTTCAAGCGATTTGAGGCTGACTTCGGTATCGTACCCATGCTTGGGAAATACAGCTTCTATCAGCATGAAGTTACCGCTGTAACAACACCATTCCAATTTTCTACCACAACCAAAGCCGGCATCGACAAATCCTTCTTTGCTTATTATAGCTGGATTGGATTGAGAATGCACCTGAAACACTATTTAGCTCTTGAGGGAAAATTGGGATTTATGAAATCGTTTATGGGTGATGGTGACTGGAAAAGTGAATCAGGAGAAACGAAGCTGAAGATGTCCATTGATATGAACCAACCTGTGTATCAATTTGGGGTTGTCCTTGGGTGGTGATGCTTATTTCAATAAAACCAATCCTTATCGTACTGATTGTGTTCTTCCCCCTGTTTTCTCAGGAAGCACAAACCGATGAGTCTGAAATTATACCTACAACACCCTGTGAACATTCTGTTTTGCAAAAAGCCCGGATTCAGGGATTGAATTCTTTTTCACCCGTAGAAATTCCACAATATTGGATTAGATTGTGGCAATGCAAACGGTATGCAAAAAAAATGGGGAAAGAGATAGACTTCAAAACACTTTACGAACAGAAGGAACTGGAAAATTATCGTGAAGCTGAGGAAATATCGGGGATTGGGAGTAGTTATGCTATCGTTATTA
>JACNLN010000045.1:0-4631 GCA_014381485.1 Fidelibacterota bacterium | reverse complement strand
CGACAAGCTGGGTAGCTTGTCGGACAACTGCTACTGCTTGATTGAATCTTTAATCCGCTTGATATGTCCACGACCGAGACCTTTCACTTCACATCCCAATTCTATATATCGTCGTATCTTATCATCATTAAGGATACCAAAGCAATCAATGACCGCTACTGGTTTTCCTACAGTCTGAATGATATCATCAGGATCAAGATCCAGATACTGTTTGTGCCTGACTGCAAAAACAATCACATCTGTTTTATGCAGAGCTTTCTTCAAATCCGTTTCGATTTTTAATTCAGAAAGCTTTTCCTGATTTCTGAAGAATCTACTCCGACTGCTGTCAGGATAGGTATCCTGATTTTCAAATTCCCACCAATGATCCACATACAGGTCGTGCACCCGGATTTCCGCTCCCATTTCGGCCAGTTTCCGAACGAGAATTTCTGAGCCGCTGTATCGAGTATCCCCAACATCTTCACGATAAGACGCTCCCAGGATGAGTACATTTTTAGCGGCGATGGGTTCACCCATATTCCGGAGAGCATCTCTTACCAGTTCGGCAGCATGAAGAGATCGTGTATCGTTGATATCAATAGCTGTCGTTGTCAATTTAAAAATATCATCCTCGAATCCGAGAATATGTTTATACGCCCAGAATCCCAGCCCGCCATCTTTTGGTAGACAATATCCTCCGATTCCGGGTCCTGGAAAAATCATGTTGCTGTGGGTTGGTCTCACTTTAATAGCATCTATCACTTTCAGGATATCCACACCGTTCCGTTCAGCAAAAAGACTCCACTCATCCATAAAAGAAAGAATAGTGGCTCGATAGCTGTTTTCAACTATTTTTGCTGTTTCTGATTCAATGGGACGATCCAGCACGGTAAGTGGGAATTCATTGGTGTTTAGCACCTCATTTAAAAATTTTGTCACTCTTTCTCGAGCAACATCATTAATTCCACTGCAGACCCGCCAGAAATCACGAATGCTTGCTACATATTCCTTACCCGGCATCACCCGCTCGTAGCTGTGAGCAAGCAGGGGATCAGTATCAAATCCCCGTTCCAGGAAGATTTTTTTAATCGCAGGGTACGCCACCTGTTCGGTGGTTCCGGGTGGAACTGTTGTCTCAATAAGCACAAGCGCATGTGGTGATATATTCTCTCCAATGGTCTTAAAGGACGCTTCAAGAGCTTTCATTTCCACTCCCCCTGTGCGAACATCACCCAGGTCATTTTTCGCATAATCACATTGAACATCCACAACCACCACATCCGCCAGTGATAGAACTTTAGAATCATATGACGCTACAAGAGTCTTTTTATCAAGGACACATCGTTTAATCATAGGCGCTACTTCTGGATCCTCTGCCTTTACAGGGGATTCTCCACGGTTCAGTGTGGGAATCTTCCAGAAACTGCGAACACTGGGGCGCTGAACTCCAATAACAAATTTGGATGGGTTGCCGTTTTCATCCACAGTATCGGCTACAATAGCCGCCATAACAGCTCCCACAAATCCCACTCCCAGCACAACCACAATCTCCTTACTCGAATCTCTTGCTTCATCTACTAATGCGTTAATCCTATCAAATTCGGTGGAGTAATCCTCTTCTTTGGGAATAAGATATTCCACACCATCTGGACTGATTGATATATTTCCACTCATTTTATTTCCTTTCATTACTTATATTCTACGATTGATTCAAGTTACCTAATCTGTATAAAATTTTAAGTGCAAAATTAAGAGATATTTTTTCAATCTTCAAATAAAGATCGTTCATAATATTATACTAACCATTGAAATCTTTCTGGGTCAACTGAGCAATGTGAGTAGTACTGGCTCTTTTACTTCACCAGGCGGAGGTGTTTAAGGCCATAGATGAAAAGAGCTAAAGCAACGATCACGAGAATAATTTTCCCGATTAAGGCAAGAAATAGACTGCCTATGATGTCTTCGAGGGTAACAATAACACCTCTCTGTCCGAGAATTATAGCAAGTAATAGGGAAGCAGCAAAGATCACATAAATTGTTCCCCGGACACCTTCGGCGAATCGAACCGCATGAGATGGTTGGTCGGGAGGATGTGAATCCCCCCTTTCATTAGTAGCGGGGATTTCCTTTTGCTTTGCCTTTGCCAGCTTTTTCTGAATCTTGGTTTCGGTTTTAAGTCGCTTTTTTTCGATCTTATTCATAACCTTAGATTATAATATACGAAAAATAGCATAAACAGCATAAAAATACAAAGACAGAAATCTTTACTAATTCCAGCACCATCGTTATCTTTAACTAATTATTGACAATATTGATGGTGATGTTATTAAAATAAACTTTCCTGACCGGGTGGTGGTTCTAACACAGGATTTGAATCAATGAATGCTTTCAGATTTCTGAAATCTTCCTCCACCTGAGGCATTAAATTCGATTGCCTTAGGGCTGCCGCTGGATGGAGAGCTGGAAAAAGGAAATATGAATGAGTGGGAATTGGCTTTCCTCTGAACTGGTGGATTTGTGCAGGTTTACGCAAAAGAAGACTTAAGGCTATATTACCCAAGGGACAGACAATTTTTGGTTTGATGATTTTTATTTCTTCCAGTAAAAAAGGTGCACAGGTTTTGATTTCAGATGAATGAGGAAGCCTTCCTGGCGGTATACACCGGACAACGTTTGTAAGCCATAGGTCTCGGCGTTTCAGTCTAATACCACTGATAAGTCTTCCCAGTAATACCCCAGCTGGTCCTACAAAGGGTCTCCCAATTTCATTTTCCTGATCACCCGGACATTGACCAACCAACATTATCTTCGCTTTTTCATTCCCTTCTCCAGGAACTGCCCTTTTCCTGGACAAGTTTAATGAACACTTTGTACAGATTTGAATCTGGTTCTGAAGTTCATCAAGATCTTCATTCACAACTTACAAACTCTCCACTTTACAAACGACTCACAATTGGATATTAGATGTAAAAGAGTATTCATAACAAAACGGGGAATGATAGAATTTTCCAGTAAATCCGTTCAGACCAGATCCTTGATGTACGGTTTTGCGAAATGATGAATAAGTGAGAGAATCAATACACTTATAATAACAGCCATTGCAGCATCCCAGGAAAAACCAGTAATCGCAATACCAAGAGCAGTTCCTGCTGCTGGAGGATGTTCTGTATCAGTAATCACCATTGTAAATAAAGCTGCCGCAACAGCAAGGGAATAAATCAATGCGGTGAAAAAGAATGGATCGAACACAATGACTGAAAAAATCGTCCCAGATATAAACCCGACTATGTGTCCTCCTATTACACGCTTTGGATTTGCCGCCTTACTGTTGGGCATTGCAAAAATAATAAAAGCTGTTGCACCAATTGAGGCGATGACCACCGCCTGTCCCATCTTCAAAACCAGCATAACTACAAACAATGCCAATGCAGCAAAGAGGCTTTGATATACGTAGTTCTTCCATAACCGAGGAAATTTTTCGTCTATTCGTAACATTTATACTTACATCTGATAATACATCAAATTAACGGTAAAAATACAACGTTCCACAGGATAGTTTTTAAATAATATCAGTTTCTATTGATCTTGGGCTCATCTACCAAATGATTTCCTGTGGAACCCGGTTTCTCTCTGTTTTACTCGTTGACCTCTTTTTTTACCTTTTTTGAGTTTCTTCTTTCGATCAATCTTTCGACCTGATTTCGCTTTACGTGTCATATCAAATCCCACCTTTCTTAATGTGGTTATACCTGATTTGTTGATTTACTTATTCCAAGTATTGTGAATTTGCAGAGATTTTTCGAAATATATTTGATAGAAGAATCACTATAGAAATCTAATTCTCAATTAATGAGGAGTGGACATCTTGTTGTTAATTTTTAAAAATAAATCCCTTTTCATTAAACAAACACAAACAGGCATCAGCTACCTTTGGATCATAACGAATCCCTCGATTATCTGATATCTCATTTAGAGCTTTTTCAATGCCGAGAGCTTCTCGGTATGGACGATGAAACGCCATAGCTTCCACTACATCTGCCACCCCAAGAACCCTTGCCTCTATCAATATCTCCTCCTTCTTCAACCCTGCAGGATATCCAGAACCGTCGTACCGTTCTTGGTGTTGAAGTACAATTTGTGCGATTGGCCACGGAAATTCCACAGATTTTAGAATATCATAACCCGCATGAATATGCTTTTTAATAATTTCAAACTCCAACAAACTCAATTTACCTGGCTTTGTCAAAATTTCCGCTGGTACGGATATTTTCCCCAGATCGTGAATCATCCCTGCTAGTCGAATTCCCTCAATGATATGTTTTGGTAAACGCATTTCTTCTGCTATGGCTGTGGCAAGACTACTAACTCTCCGTTGATGTCCTGCAGTATATGGATCACGAACTTCGGTGGTGGTTGCCATTGCTTGAATAATACTTTCCATCGCCTGTCGGAATTTATTCAAACTTAGTTTCAGTTCTTTTTCAGCATGTTTTCTCTTAGTGATATCATGAAGAATTCCATAATAAGCAATAATATGATTCTCATCATCCCGCACTACAAAACCTGTTTCTGTAACGAAAATGGGATTCCCATCTTTATGTTTCAACTTTAATTCATAGCCTTTCACGGAACCATCACGCTCTAATCTA
>JACNLN010000065.1 GCA_014381485.1 Fidelibacterota bacterium | reverse complement strand
TTTACGCTTCGGCAATTTCACCCGAATTAATTTCATCTACCATCAGTTCCGTTTCAATTATCTGAACAAAAGATTCCTTTGGCATGGCACCCGTCCCCATCTGAGGCTTACCTCCTTTGGAAATAAAGAGAATAGACGGAATACTCCGAATACCGAAAATAGCAGCTAATTCCTGTTCCTTCTCAGTATCCACTTTATAGACGTCGACCTTTCCATCGTACTCTTTTGCCAATTCCTCTAAAATCGGTGCAACCATTTTGCAAGGGGCACACCAATCTGCATAGAAATCAACAATTGCTGGTTTTTCACCTTTGAACTTCCACTCTTCACTTTCATGATAATCGAAAACCTTCTCTTTGAATGTCTCTGCAGTTAGATGTTCAATCATTTTACTCTCCTATCTTTAATTCCTTAATTTAATTTCAAATTTACACTAATTTTAGTACAATAACTGTGCCAGATGAATTAGTCTGCGTACATGTCATAAAAAATAGAAATATCAAGTATATTCAAGCCTTGATGACAGAATATCTAGGATTTTGTTGTGTGCTGTTTTTTTGTAGTTACTTTACTTTTACCTTTTTTGGATGATGGTTTCGGGGTCTTTTTAAATATAAAATTTTTATTCTTTGTATCCACCTCTATCCTGTCCCCTTCTATGAATTCACCCATTAAAATCTTCTCAGATAAATGTGCTCCAATTGACGTCTGTATTTCCCTTCGTAAAGGTCTTGCTCCAAATTCATCGCTGAATCCTCTGTCGACGATTAATTCCTTGGCTTTCATAGAGAGACTTAATTTCATTTTTTTAGAGGATAAGTTCTCCTGGAGGCTCTGCAACTCCAAATCTGCAATCTTTAGAACATCTTCCCTTGTTAGTGGATTGAAGACGATAGCATCATCAATTCTGTTGATAAATTCAGGATTGAAAAGTGTTTTTACTTCCTCTAATATTTTCTCTTTTACCCTATCGTAATTGGATCTTGAGGTTGTATCCTCGAATCCATAAGTTCCTATTTTACCAAACCCTTTGGTACCAATGTTTGAGGTTAAAATGATTACTGTATTCCTGAAATCTATTTTTCGCCCCATATTGTCCGTGAGACACCCTTCGTCAAGAACCTGAAGCAATAATCCAAATACATCCGGATGAGCTTTTTCAATTTCATCAAACAGAACCACAGAATAGGGATTACGTCTGATCCGTTCTGTTAATTCTCCACCTTCTTCATATCCGATATAACCAGGAGGAGCACCAATCAACCGCGAAACAGCAAACCGTTCCATATACTCACTCATATCAATTTTAACCAGAGAATCTTCTGTGGGAAAAAGATATCTGGCAAGAGCTTTTGCTGTTTCTGTTTTTCCCACTCCAGTGGGGCCAAGAAAGAGAAATACACCAATGGGTTGTTTTGGATTTTTTATACCTGCTCGTGCTCGCTGAATCGACTTTGTAAGTGTCTCTATAGCTTCATCCTGTCCAATAATTACTCTGCTCAGATTTTCCTTCATTTTCAGCAGTTTTTTGGACTCTTTCTTGGCTACCTTGGAAATTGGAATCCCGGTCATCATAGATACAACGTTTGTTATATCATCTATCGATACCGTAACAATATTTTTTGATTCCTCCTTCTGCCATTTTATTTGAGCTCCTTTAAGCTCTTTCAATAAACTTCGTTCGATATCCCGAAGATGGGCAGCCTTTTCAAATTGTTGACTGAATACTACCGACTCCTTCTTAGCTCTAACCTTTTCAATCTCCAGTTCCAGATTTACAATTTCATCCGACACACAAAGATTTAACATATGAATTCGTGAGCCTACCTCATCCATAACATCAATAGCTTTGTCAGGAAGATGCTTATCTGTGATATATCGATTGCTTAATTCAACACAGGCTTCAATGGATTCGTCATCGTATCTCACATTGTGATGTTCTTCATAACGCGATTGCAATCCTTTCAGGATCTCAACGGATTCGCCGATTGTGGGAGGTGGGATTATGATTTTCTGAAATCGACGTTCAAGAGCTCCATCTTTTTCGATGTATTTCCGGTATTCATCCAAAGTCGTGGCACCAATACATTGAATCTCACCTCTTGCCAGTGCCGGTTTAAACATATTGGAAGCATCCAGAGATCCCGATGCACTCCCCGCTCCTACAATCGTATGAAGTTCATCAATAAAAAGAATAATGTTGTTAACAGATTCCAACTCTGTCAAAATTGCTTTAATACGTTCCTCAAATTGCCCGCGATATTTTGTCCCCGCCACTATTGCAGCAAGATCAAGAGCCACAATTCTTTTGTTGTGCAGAAGTCTTGGAACACCTTTTTCAATTATCTTCTGTGTTAGCCCTTCTACAATGGCGGTCTTTCCAACACCGGGCTCACCTATCAAAACTGGATTATTTTTTTTGCGGCGACATAATATCTGACCAACCCTTTCGATCTCTTCTTCTCTTCCAATCACAGGATCAAGTTTATCTTCCCTGGCTAATTTGGAAATATCACGGCTGAAGTGATCTAGGGCAGGAGTCTGAGATTTTGTTGAAAAGCGTCTTTTTTTAAAAGTCTCCGCTTCGGACGTTTCCTCTTTAATGATTTCATAAACGGTATCGTAATCGATTTGAAATGAATTCAATACCTCATAAGCCACACCTTCATTTTCCTTCAAAATAGCAAGAAATAAATGGATATCATCAGCAATGTGTGATCCAAGATTGGTTGCCTCTGTAAATGTATTTCGTAAAATACGTTCCGCCCTCCTTGTTAACGGAAGATGCCCCAATGTTGTTGTTCCTCCAGTAGGTTTGACCATATCCTCAATCAATAAACGTAATTCTTTAAGATCACAGCCCAATTCTTCAATTATTTGAACAACTCTCCCTGTTTGATCTAGGAGCATTCCCAGTAGAAGGTGTTCAGATCCCACATAACTGTGACCAAGATGAATTGCCTCTTCTTTGGCATGTTTCACAACAGTTTGTACACGTCTGGAAAATTTTTCTTTCATTTTTTTTCTACCTCAAGTGAAATTTATCTCAAAAGATGGAAAAAATCAATCACCCCCGATGAAATATCCGCCAGCTGTCGGATTTCACGGGGCAGGCAATCACCAGCAACCATTTTCTATTTTCTATTTACGATTTACTATTTTGTGTTTTTGTCTTTTCCCCTCCCTAGGAGACCCTCCGGGTCGAAGGAGTCTGTGACAATCGTCAATTGTCAATAGTAAATAGTCAATTAAATCACCGCTAACCAGTTACTGCTAACCACTCACTAGTTACTACTAACCGCTCACCAGAATCCCATCCTTGAATTTTAAATGCCTATCGCAATGAACAGCAACATCAGGATTATGAGTAGCAATTAAGAATGAATTATTATCCCGATCCCTCATTTGCTTGATCAAATCTATTATTTTTAAACCCGATTCGATGTCAAGGTTCCCAGTGGGTTCATCTGCCAGTACCAGTCGGGGATGGTTCACCAGAGCACGAAGTACCGCTACCCGTTGTCTTTCACCTCCGGAGAGCTCTGCTGGATTGTGATCATAACGGTTGTAAAGGTCAACCACCTCAAGCAGCTTCATACATCTATCTTTAGCTTTGTCTTCATTTACCCCTTTTATCAACTGAGGAATCATTAGATTCTCGATAACAGAAAATTCAGGCAATAAATGATGAAATTGGAAGACAAATCCAATGTACTTATTTCGCAACTGTGAAATATCCCTATCTGATAAATCACTCACCTTTTTGTTTTCTATCCATAGATCCCCGCTATCCAATCTATCCAGAATCCCAAGAATATTCAGTAATGTTGATTTTCCGCATCCTGAAGGACCCATAACAGACACAATTTCCCCTTCAGATATAGACAGGTCTACCCCTTTCAGTACTTCTAATTTCCCACTACCTGTTTGGTAACTCTTTGTGATCTGTTCTGCTTTAATGATCATTTTTCAAAATGCACCGCTTCTCTTGGTACCAGCTTTCCTGCTATCCTGGCAGGATAACGAATGGAGATTAGAATGAGTATCACAGCAATTACTCCAATGATTACCACATCTCCAGAAGTAATGGACACTGGCAGTGATTTAACAAAATAAATGTTTCCGGGAAGTAAAATTAACCCCCAGCGATGTTGTATGAAAATAAATAGTAAACCAAAAAACAACCCTCCTACCAACCCGATACCACCAATCAGCATTCCCTGAAAAGTGAAGATTCGCCGGATTCTATTTCGAGATGCACCCAATGTCCTTAAAATTCCAATTTCTCGTACTTTCTCGATAACCAGCATCACCAAAGTTGAGGTTATGTTAAAGGAAGCAACAACAACAATCAGGCTCAAAACAAAAATGGTTCCCAGCTTTTCAAGCTTCATTGCTCCAAATAAAGTTTGATGTAGATCCTCCCATGTAAAAACTGATAATTTCCCCGGTATAGTCAAATTAAGTTCCTGAACTACCCATTCCTTTTTTGCCCCCTCTGCCAGTCTAACATCCACTCCGTGGGTAGTGCCTGACTGGTTAAACAGCAGCTGTCCAGCTTCCAATGGTATAAAACAATATCTATCATCAAAATCGAGGATATTCGTAGTAAAGATGGAGCCAACCGTTGCATTCATAAAGGTAGGAATACCTGAATATATTTGAGAATCAAGAGGACTCAATAGTTTGATTCTATCCCCTTCACTCAAACCTAATCTATCTGCTACTCGCCTGCCAATATGAACAATAGGTATTTTATCCGTCAAAGGCCGGACAGGCCCAGCCAGGCTCCCGACTGGTTCCATCAAAGGCCGGACAGGGGATGATTCCTTCGCTTTCGTCCCGACTTTCGGGATTTCGCTTCGCTCAACCTTTGCCTTTGCCTGAACCTTCGCCTTTGTCTTCGCCTCCACCGCTTTCAGTAAGACAAGACAACGATCGTGCTCACTCAGGATAATCCCTTTCCTCTCAAGAAAAAAGGAATACGACTCAATACCTTTAATCTCTTCAAGTTTTGTCTCCACTTGTTTGGAAAGTTTTTTGTCCATATTGCCTGAGATACGAATATCAGACTCAAATCCAATAATTTTCTGGCGAACTTCCCGCTCAAATCCATTCAGAATAGCTACAGAAATTACCAGAGCAAATGAACCTACTGCCACTCCCAGAATTGAAATTAATCCGCTCCACGAAATGAAGCCGACTTTCTTTTTTGAAAGGAGCATCCGATGAGCCAGCCAGATATTCAAGGATTTCATTCGTACCTCAAAACCTCAGCCGGTTGTAGCCTGGAAGCCTTCCAAGCAGGATAGAGCGTCGCCAGTAGAGCAAGTGCTATACCAACCAGCCCAACAGTGATAAAATAGTCAGATTTAAAGAGAATAGGCAATTCCTGCATAAAATAAATTTCCTCAGGAATTCTCAATACACCCCATTTCAACTGGACAAATCCCACAGCGCAAGTCAATAAAAATCCGAGAAACACACCTAAGATTCCAATAATTGCTCCTTCCGAAATAAAAATTCGACTGATATCCTTTCGGGTAAAGCCAACGGTTCTTAGGATTCCAATATCTTTGGTCTTTTCCATTACGATCATTATGAGGGATGAAGCAACATTTACAATAGCCACCAACACAATGAGAGCAAAAATGATGGTGATTGGGTATTTTTGAATATTTAACCAGGAGAACAAGTTGAAGTGTCTCTCCTTCCAGGTTGATGAGGAATAAGGATACACAACGGATTCATTTAAGAGAGAAGAAATATTATCCGCCCTATCTGCTGTGATGGTTTTAATAATTTCACCTGTTATCTGATTTGGGAGACCGAATAGCTCTTGTGCGCTGGCAAGGTTCATATAAATCATCGTATCGTCATATTCATGCAAGCCTGTGGAAAAAATACCAGAGATGTAAAACCGTTTCAGACGAGGTGGCAAACCCGGTGTTGCCATTGCCTTAAGGTCAAACAGTGTCACTTTATCACCGAGACTAAGACCAAGATTATTCGCAAGGTCTCTCCCAATAACAATACCCTCATCTCCTTCTTGATCAGATATGTAAGAAAATTCTCCCGACTCAATCATACCAGATATTCCCAACACTGATCTTACCTTATCTTCCCAAATTCCCTCAATCAACACTCCCTCTGTACGTTTTTTATAGCGAATCATAGCCGCATTACGAACATAAGGCGCTCTGTCTAATATTCCTGGAATAGCAGTTAAAACAGAATCAACATAGTCATTTGATTCAGGCAATGGCCTACCAAGAAGTCCCTTGAGGCGTAGATGCCCATCAAAACTGACAATTTTTCGTTGCACCTCGTTTTCAAATCCGTTAAGAACCGCTAAAGTCAAAATGAGCACAGTAACACCAATTCCGAGACCAATGATTGAGAGGTAACTGATAAAGGAAATAAAGTTGAAAGCGTGGCGAGATTTAAGATGCCTTCGAGCAATAAAGACATGAGGGTTCATCATCACTCCAGTTCGGCTCCTGACGAATCAGTCCGGCGCCTCCGTCTCTTTATTTAGAGATCTCATCGCGGGAAAAAGGATCACATCCTTGATGGTTTTCCTTTCGGTAATAAGCATCGTTAGCCGATCTATTCCAATTCCCACACCACCCGTCGGGGGCATTCCTATCTCAACAGCTCTGAGGAAATCCTCGTCTAATGTCTGTGCTTCTTCATCTCCGGCTTCCCGGAGGGTTACCTGCTGTTCAAACCTTTTTCGTTGTTCAAGAGGATCATTCAGTTCAGAAAAGGCATTTGCCAGTTCACATCCACCAATAAATAATTCAAATCGCTCAACGATTTTTTCATTCCCATCCCGACGACTCTTTGCCAGGGGAGATATTACAATGGGATAATCTATAATAAACGTTGGTTTCATAAGATTCGGTTCAACAAACTCTCTCATCAATACCTCATAGATCTTCCCAAGATGAGTCCCTTTCTCCAGCTCAATGCCACGTGAATCACACAACTTGCGAAGGTGTTCTTCATCAGCTTCAGAAATGTCCTCCCCAACTCCCTCGCTCAGTAGATCCATATAGGAGGCTCTCCTGAAAGGTTGCATTAGATCAATCTTGTGTCCATTCATTTCTAAATCGGTGACTTCAACTGATTCAGCCACCGATTGGATTAACTTCTCCGTAAAATCCATTAAGTAAACGTAATCTACATAAGTAATATAAAATTCAAGCATTGTGAATTCTGGGTTGTGGTTTCGATCCATTCCTTCATTTCTGAATACTTTTGATAGTTCATAGACCTTTTCAAACCCCCCGATAATCAGACGCTTCAGATACAATTCATCCGAAATACGAAGATATAATTCCCGATCAAGGGTTTCATGTCTCGTGGTAAATGGTTTGGCAAAAGCACCACCATACAGCGGTTGCAGGACAGGCGTTTCCACCTCTATGAATCTCTGGCAATCAAGAAAATCCCGAATGGATTGAATAATCTTAGCTCGTTTAATAAATACATCTTTTATTTTTGGATTAACAATCAGGTCGAGGTATCGCTGTCTATACCTTTGTTCTTTATCTGCAAAGGTATGAAAAGTTTTTCCATCCTTCTCTTTTGTCCCTGGCAACGGACGGAGACTCTTAGACAAGAGAGTAATAGTATCAGTTGAAACTGAAATTTCACCTGTTTTGGTTTTAAAAACAGACCCCTTCACCCCGACATAATCTCCAATATCAAGTAGCTTGAACAATTTGTAATCATCTTCTTTTACATCATCTTTTTTGATATAGATTTGAATCTTCCCTTCCTGATCCTGAATATGGAAAAATGATGCCTTTCCCATTCGACGCATAGAAACGATCCTGCCAGCCACCGAAACAGATTTACCCTCTAATTCATCATAATTATTAATTATCTCCAACGATCTGTGTGAAGCATCGTATTTATAAGGATACGGGTTCACGCCCATTTCCCGGATACGATTCAGCTTTTCATTTCTAAACTGGATAATCTGACGCAAACTTTTTTCTATTTTATTATTCATTAGAGGCAGCCTTCCCACTTACATTTTTAACAAATTTGTTACTTTCTGATGCTAACATCAAGAGGTAGGCACGGATGAATGGATTCAAATCTCCATCCAGGACTCCCTTTCCGTTACCCACTTCTACTTTCGTCCTATGATCCTTTACCATTGTATACGGATGAAAAACATACGATCGGATTTGACTCCCCCAGCCAATATCCCGTTTTTGATCCTCCAGTTCTTTAATGGATTCTCTCTGCTCATCAAGCATCTGCTGGTACATTCTTGCTCTTAAAATTTTCATAGCATTGGCTTTATTTTTGTGCTGAGACCGCTCATTCTGACACTGAGCTACAACACCCGTGGGAATATGAGTAATACGGACAGCTGAATCTGTTTTATTCACGTGCTGACCGCCTGCACCACTGGCACGAAATGTATCAATCCTCAGATCATCTGGATTGATCACCACTTCAATCTCCTCATTTATAGCTGGATAGACAAACACAGAAGCAAAGGAAGTGTGTCTTCTGCTGGAAGCATCAAATGGCGAAATGCGAACCAGTCGATGTATCCCAACTTCCGCTTTAAGCAAACCGTAAGCATAATCCCCTTTTACTTCAACAGTCACATCTTTAATCCCAGCCTCATCTCCCGGTTGATAGTCAATGACTGTATACTCAAAGTTCTCTTTTTCCATCCATCTTCTGTACATTCGAAACAGCATCTCTGCCCAATCCTGAGATTCCGTACCACCTGCACCGGGATGAATGGTGAGAAGTGCATCGTTAACATCCTCTTTTTTACCCAACATTATCTTCAATTCCAGATCTTCTACCATTTTAGCAAAAGCTTCCAGTTCCGCTTTAATCTCACCGTGCAGAGACTTATCCGCAGAATATTCATCTTCATCAAGGAAACCAATTAGTACTTCCAGGTCTTCTTCCTTCTTCCGTGCATTTTCCCATTGATTCAATTTTTTCTCGATGAGAGAGATACGTTTCAGAATGGATTGAGCTGAAGAAGAATCATCCCAAAAATCCTTTTTCACCGTTTTTTCTTTTAATTCAGAAAGGGTAGACTCTAAGGCGCTAAGGTCAAAGATACCCCCTGAGATCGTGGTATCTCTTCGAAACCTGCTGGAATTGTTCTTTGAGTTCTGGTGTATCCATAGCTTTAAAACAGTATACTAAAATTACGGAAATCGAGGACGAAACTCAATGAATGGATAAATTTGAGATTTTATTCCACCTCAAAA
>JACNLN010000076.1 GCA_014381485.1 Fidelibacterota bacterium | reverse complement strand
TTACGATTTCGTTCGTTCGCATACTTACGACTGAAACAGATGCATATTGAATTGGCGTACCACTTGAAGAGTCCACCACAACCCCATATAAAATACCTGTGTTGAGAGTTTTACCGGGGTGTATTTGTTGAGCAAAAGTTAAGGTCTGCAATCCCAGTAATAAGTAGAATGGTATTTTGATGAATTTCATGTGTATGTTCCTTTGTATTATATTTTCATTTTGGAAATTTTGTTATTGTTCGTCAAAATGTGGTTTTCCAAATTTTGTATTTCTTGATCTCATTTTTTCAATTTGCTCAAGTTGTCTATCAGTCAAATAGGGTTTTAAATCTGTTTTTAAAGAATCCATTACAATCTGTATTTCTACAATATGCTGTTCTCTCATTTCACTAATTCTCTTATGGTGGTTCGTTAGAATTTCTCTAATCTCTTCGGCTTGATCCTCTGATGGTTTAATAATATTCTCCATCACATTAACGAATCCTTCCAAATGACTCATTTCCGCAAGTCTTTCTATCCGATTGTGGACAAGAAACCGTGCTGATGTGAGCCCGATAATAACTCCTAATATCAACGTTGAGACAATGATAATAATTGATTTTGATTTACTCTGTAGCATAATTATCTCCTAATTATTGTACTGCGTAAGTAAAGTTTTCAACAGTGTATTCAGGAATGCCTAGGAGTGATTCGATTGATAAAATATTCCCGACACTGAATTGAAAGATAAGTAACCCAACGACTGCCATTCCCGCAGCAATTCCCACAGGTTTGAAAACGGCTACAAGGTCAAAAGGTTGTATGCCAAACCATAAAACATCATTATTGTTTAACCTGTAGATGACTCGATCTGCGAATCCAAAACGAAAAGAATCAATTCCTGTTTTGGAAATTGTATCTCTAATTTGTTCAAGAAGGTCTTTCTCTTGCCTTAATTCATCTGAATTCTTGAGAGTCGTCTCCAGTTCTTTTTTTTCATTAGATGTTATTATTGCATCAAATGAACGAATTAGCAGTTCTTTTAATTTTTTCATTTTCTTATCCCTATTATTGGCGTTAGTATATCTTTTAATTTTTCCTGTGCTCGTGCAAGACGTGACAACACAGTCCCCTGCGGCACGTTTAGAATATCCGCCGTTTCCTTAACAGAATATCCATCAATCAATCGCAACACGATTACTGATCTGTGTTTGGCATTTAATTTTTTTAATGCCCATTGAACAGCAGCCTTTTTTTCCTTTTGTTCAATGGTATAATCCTCTACTCCGATATCCTGTATTTCATGGTGTGTGCCAAATAAAATATTCTTCCGTTTTCGTCTTTTTAACTCATTTATTGAAAGGTTTATGGCTATTCTTGTAACATACGTTTTCAGTTTAGACTTCCCCTTAAACTTTCCCAGAGAATAATACAAGCGGATGAATGTCTCCTGCCCAACATCTTCTGCTTCAGGACATTGACCCAGCATTCCAGTAACCGTAGATGCGACTACAGGTTCAAGCATATTGACCAACTTTTTGAAGGCAGCATGATCCCCTTCACAGGCTCTTTTGATGTATTCATTTTGTTCCAATGATTTCTGTCTCTACTTATTTGACAACCCAAATTAAAATATATTCCATTTTATTTGACACTTATAAATCACGTTTGATTAATGATGGATTTCAATCAACTTCTAAGTTCTAATGCTCTTTGGATATTGAATTCTTAATTCACTACTTACTGGAATGAGTTTGTTAACCAATGGGTAATGTAAAACAGAGCAATAGAGAGTTCAGGGAGTTTATTCTCTAGAAATTATTTTATTTGGTTTCACTTACAATTTCACACAGTCATTACCCGACTGAACTCCGCACCGATCACACCTCGCCGACAAGTATCAGAAGTCATAAAGTCAGCTGAGTGCCTGGCTTGAATAGTGAGAGCTTCGGGTAAAGCAACACCGCAGGAATTCTGGACAGTTTCCATAATGGCTTTCCTGGCTGCTTCAGTCTCCGGACTGTCTGGATCTGACAGAGGAACATCTAACGGAATTCCTTTTAGAACACCTTCCTCTATCCGTCTTCTCTGCAAACCGTGGTCACCTTCTGTCACAATCTTCCAGACTGTCTGCAGAGCCTCCTCCATCGGAGCTGCATAATCAACGAGCCAGCCCACTGTTTCCCCTGCAGCAACAGATTTTCCACTTAACAGCAGCTGAAGAAGTTTGGGCCAGTCCTCACGATTGGCTTTCCTGAAGGGCCAGTGACATCCCTCCATCCCGGGAACAACCGGGAGAGTTACCTCCGGCATGCCCAGTACCGCATCATCTCTGGAAATCAGGTAATGACAGTGCATAAACAGTTCTAAGAACCCGCCCAAACAGCGCTTGCCGTTGACATAACCGACGGAAACCTGAAATTCATTATGAAGCCGTCGAGCCGTCTTAGACCAGCTGCTTGAAATCCTGAATCCCTCATCACGATTGTCCAGAGCTGGGAAGAACTCGTTTGTATCCGCGCCGACCATCTGAGTGGAAAGATGAAAATCCCCTGTAACAATCACCTTCAGGATTTTTTCTGCTTTGAGCCAGTTAATAGCTCGGTTCAGTTCACTATCTACATCACTGTTGTAGCTTTCGCGACCAATTGTGATGACACCCACTTTTCCATCGTGTTCAGCATTGACATACAGTTGCTGCCATTCAGGATTTTCCATCTCCTCGAAAACGCTGGGATACCAGGTGTTTTTTGCAGCTTCGGGATGCAATTTGTGATAGGCTTCTACTCTCCGGACAGCCGTGTCAGTACCGGCTTCCCGTATTACAGCCAAAATGCCACGACGAAACTGAGCACACAGCTCGCCAATAGCGTTGATGTGGGAGAAATGACCTCTCTTTTCGTACAGCAGGAGACTTGCCATCTGAAACAGTGCCCCCTGGATCCAGCTCAGAAACTCCTCTTCCTCATCACCTTCCAGATGCCAGTTTACTACAGGTCTGAAGTGGTTTGGCGGATACCAGTTTTGACCACTTTCCTTATGTTCCACAAGATCCACTGTGGGTCTGAACAGTTCCCCATATTTCTCTGCCAGGTGATGGAGACATGACCAGGTCAGGAAGTTAGCTCCCTTCGCACCAATAACATCATGTGCTCTAAATGGATTGGGTCCAATAATTTTTCTGATGTACTTGTCTATTTTCCAGAATGGCATATTTGTCGCATTGTGATATCGCAATCCTGCCAGTGTTATACCACAGAACAGCACATCCAGGATGAAGGACCAATGGTCACTGACTGATATCGGAATGAGTCCCAGAGCCCAGAAAAGTTGTGTGATGGGAGAAGGTTCAGGTTCAACAACTTCCCAGACTTTGTTTATTTCGTGCGGAAAGGCTGGATGGGCAATACCGACTCCCAGTTCTGAGCTTGGAAATCCTGAGGTAACCGATCGGATTTCTATTTCCGGAAAGATTCCCCTGAAGAGTTTGTAATGGGCTTTTTTGATGTCAAGAATTTCTGGAATGGCTTCCAAAAGAAACCGGGGTTGCAATTCATTGAGTTCGGAAGGCAGGTGAACTCCATCATAGGTTAACTGGATGATATTTGCCATAACTTTATCGGCTCTTTTCTTGCCAAAAGCTCTGACCAACCCCTGGTACTGTCTCCCTACTCCATCGGGTGTGCCCGGAAAGTCCAACCCTACGATGCCCACTCCAAATTGCTCCAATCTCGAGCTGAGCTGCATCGCTTTGCCAGCACCAACAATTCCATTAACTCCTGAGATTACCAATGATCCTCGACTTTCTGAATTGCCAAAAACCTGTTCTACCAGATCATGGGTATTCACCGGCATCTGTCCACGCTGAAAGATTTCAAGAACGGTTCCCAGTCCCAGCGTCTCAAGAGTTGGCTGTCTCATTGACTTGATCATCTTTACTTCCCTCCTTCTTCCACTTTGAAGATGGCTGCAATTCCAACATCTCCCGCTGCACAACCGAAAACGAGTACATATCCCCCTCCCAGTGATACCGCTTCTTCGAGGGATTCAATCACAATCCTGGTGAGAGTGGGTCCCTGAGGATGTCCCCAGACAAGCGAACAGCCGGTCGTATTCATCTTGTGCCAGTCGTAATCCATTACTTTAGAGAAAATGACATCATTCACGGCAAAGGGATTGTGGTTCTTAACAACAACCATGTCATTCATCGTCAAGCTGGTACGTTTCAGTAATTTTTGTACGGCAAGAACGGGAGCCTCGGGCATAAGACTGGGCAGCGTTCTCACCTCAGTTTTACCAATGAATTTAATGTCAATCTCCGGCTGAGGGCTAAGCTCTTTAGCTCTGTTCTTGGTGGTAACCAATAACGAAGCCATACCGTCAGAAGCGTGAGTCTGGGTGCCCGCTGTCACGCAGGTATCAAGTTCACGCATCGCTTTCAATCCGGAAAGGGTTACTGCTCGAACTCCGGCATCCTCGTCAACTCGCCCCAGAAGACGACCCTGAAGATCCAGAACTTCAAGGGGTACCAGAACTCTATCAAGAAATCCTGAGTCCCTTGCCTCAAAATACTGTTTGTAACGATAATAAGCCAGCTCGTCTACTTCTTTCCTCTCGATTTTGTATTTTCGAGCAGCTTTGCCAGCAGTGGCTATCATGGCATTTCCTGTAGCTGGATCAAAACCGAAATTATCCCATACATCAGCAAGAACCTCGGTCCTGCGATAAGCACGCCGCTCCGGAAAAACACCCACGGGTGAATCACTGGTTCGGTCAAAGGTCAGTACACCAACCACGTCATAAGAGCTGCCTTCAACCTCAGCAGCTGCCAGCAGGATAGCCTGAAGACCGGTAGCACAAGCCTGTTCCATATGGTAGCCGGGGATGCGATGTCCCAAACAACTCGCCACCAATGGTGCATTCCAGAACTTCCAGTGCCAGGGAACAGTAGACCCGATAACAAGGTACTCCAGCTCACGCTTGGGCACCCCTCTTTTTCCTAAAATTTTATTCATCGATTCGCCAGCAAATTGACCAATATTGACTTCCGCCAGTGCGGACATCTGCCATGCAGGAAAATAACTGCTTCCCCATGTGCCATACGGAATTCTGGCATCAGGGTACATTGATGTTTCTTCTTTCACTTGAAAATACCTTTCTTTATCTGTTTGAAATAAGGTTTAAAGGGTATAAGGTATAGGGTATAGGGGTTTCCCTGCCTGCGCTGCAGCTTCGGCAGACAGGCTTATACCATATTTCCTTATACCAAAATATCTGTCCTATGTCGCTATTCATCCTTCTTTTTCCTTTTCGTCAGGGATGATGATGAGGGTCATTTATTCTTTCTCCTTCTGATCGCCCAATAATTAAAAAGCAGTGACTAACTACTGGTAAGTGACATATCACTGAGTTGTTCGATGAAAAATTCGTTTTCTTCAGGGGCACCAATCGTTATACGTACGCACTCTGGCAATCCCCACTTGACCAGATGCCGAAGTATGACACCCCTGTGAAGCATATTTCGAGTAAATTCCGCTGCTGATTTTTCATTCTTAAAAACAAGAGTAATAAAATTTGTAACAGAAGGTAAGTATTGCAATCCCAGTTCCTGAAAGGTTTCTTCTAAAAGTTTCCTCCCTTTATTATTCGAAACCAGTGAAATTTTAAGATAATCCTCATCATCCAGCGCTGCCACAGCACCAGCCTGTGCGGGAGCAGACGGTTCGAAAAGCAGTTTTATTTTTAGCAAATTATTGATAAGATTCTCATGAGAAAGACCGTATCCCACTCTGAAACCTGCCATACCGTACGCCTTTGAGAACGTCCTCAGCGTGATAAGGTTATCATACCGATAGTGTGTGGAATCGGGATAATCACTTCGCTCCCGCACATATTCAAAATATGCTTCATCAAGAATTACCAGTACTCGATCGGGCACCTTTTTCATAAATGCGTCAAATTCATCAATGGAAAAATAGGATCCCGTCGGATTATCCGGATTAGCCAGATAGATAATCTTTGTGTATTCATTGATGGCGTCCGCTATGGCCTGGAGATCATATTGATAGTTCTTCATGGGAATCCAGTTTTTACGTACTCCACTGGCTTTCGCCAATATTCGAAAGCCGATAAAAGAGTTCTGAGCCCCTATCAATTCATCGTCCGGTCCCAGGAAAGTTCTCATAATGTTTGACATAACCCCCTCGCTGCCAATTCCCAGTATTACATTTGAGATTTTAAGATTGAAGCGTTCAGCTAACCGGGACCTTAATTCAAACGCACCAGAATCGGGATAACGGTGACAATTCTTGAGGGATTTTTTTGCGGCTCTCACCACATTCGGTGACGGTCCCAGTGGATTCTCATTTAAATCTAACTTTATGACCCGCTCCAGCCCGAGTTCATGCTGGATTTCAGAAATTGGTTTAACAAATTTGTAGGGTGGAAGTTTTTTAATATGTTTTGGTACCAGCGGCATATTTTACCTGATAAAGTGGGATACTCCTGAGAAAAAATTTAATCGGGATGCGGTTCATTTCCGAATACTTATTTCCTCAAAGGAGTGTTAAATTACAAATGAATTTTAAGAGACAATCTATATAACTTGAATAATTCATCAGCCACCAAGACTCGAAGACACAAAGCATTTATTGATAGGGCTTTACATGGGAAAAGAATCAATGAGTATTTATAAACAACCTGTCCGGCTTTTGACGGATCTGTACTTCTCCATCACCATAAGTTCAATTATATAGATATTTCTTCGTGTCTTTGTGACTTTGTGGCGAATAATCAGGATAAAAACTTCAGTGTCAAAAAAAATAAGTATGATCATACAGGCTGCAGGTCTCTCCCGCCGCCAGCCTCCGAATAAGCTATTGATGAAATTAGGAACAGAAACAGTCATTGAAAAAACTGTTACTGCCTTCGTCAATTTTCCACTGGAGATTATTGTTGTCCTTGGATATAAGATGGAAAAATTGAAACCAATTTTAACAATGCAATTTGCAGACAAAATTACAATTGTAGAAAATCCCTATTACCACAAAGGAATGGCTTCATCTATCCACACCGGAATCAGAGCAGCAGGCAGAGATTGTGATTACTACGGTTTTTGCAATGGAGATAAACCTTTTATCCAGCGAAAAACGATATCTAACCTTCTCAAAGAATTGGAAGAAAAAACACCTACGATATTAATACCGGTTTATCAATACAGAATTGGTCATCCTAACTTCTTTTCAGCCACTCTTCGAGATGAATTATTAGCCACTACCGGGGAAATTGGCGGCCGGCAGATTTTTAGGGATCACAAGGATAGCGCACTATCAATTTCTGTTGAAGATAAGGGGGTTGTCTTGGATATGGATCAATATTTAGAGAATGAACATGATAAATGATATAACAGTCTGGGTTCGAGGAGCAGGGGAATTAGGCAGTGCCACTGCCCTTGTCCTTCATATGACGGGATTTCGCGTCTTCCTATCCGAATTGCCTGTTCCACTTGCGATTCGTCGGACCGTTACATTTAGCGATGCTGTCCTTGCAGGTGAAAGTTATGTGGAAGGCGTTAAATCCGTCCATACAAAAGCTCACTCCATCTCCAGAATATTTACCAAAGGTCATATTCCGATTTTAATGGATAATCCAGAAAAAATTCTTCCGCTTGAACCCACAATCTTAGTGGACGCACGGATGCTCAAACATCGCAGTGAAGCTATCAAGAATTTTACGACCTTTACCATTGGTTTAGGACCGGGTTTCATTGCTGGAAAAACGTGTCACGCTGTTGTGGAAACTATGCGGGGGCATAATCTCGGAAAAATCATCTGGCAGGGAGAAGCTCTACCAAACACCAAAATCCCCGGGAATATTGACGGAGAAACGGTACGCCGTGTGATCCACGCTCCCGCTAAGGGAATTCTGGAATGGGACGCGGACTTCGGAGATTTAGTAGCTGAAAATGATCTGATGGGAACAATAGATAAAAGACACGAAATAAAAGCACCACTCGGAGGTTTGGTTCGCGGTTTGATCTCACCAGATGTTCCTGTGGAAAAAGGATTAAAAATCGCCGACATCGACCCGAGAGGAGAGTCGGTGGACTATCTGAGCGTCTCGGACAAAGCCAGAGCCATTGGACGGGGGGTGCTGGAAGTAATTCTCACCTTCTTAAAAAAATCCAAATTCGGAAGTTAATCATCAAAGAGTCGATTCCAGAAACCGCTAATTACGCGAATATACGCTAATGTTAAGAAGCTATCTACAACAATATATGAAGTTAGAAATCTCATATTTTGTAATAATACCTTTTCGGAGTAAATTCATCGGATAATGGAAAAAAGCTTCTACAGAACACTCATCAATTTTGACTTTTCTCAAAAGGCTTCTCTATGCTCACTCATCCACTGGAAAGGGTCCGTTCCACGTAAAGATTACCCCCTTATGCTGGTACTTGAAAATGGGAAAATCATCGGTACCATCGGTGGTGGAAATGTGGAGAACGAGATCATTGAGGAAGCAAAAACAGTAAATAAAAAAAATTATATAACCTTTGAGACGTTTGACCTGACCAGTACCAATGCCACCTCAGAAGGAGGTCTCTGTGGAGGTGTGGTAAAAATTCTTATCGAACCCTATACTCAGGAAATTCAATCCTTCTGGAAATCTTTGAATTATCTAGACCGGAAGCAAAACAACACTGTAATGATTACCAAAGTCCAGCAGAAAGCGCCTGTTACTTCCCATCGGCATCTTATCTATCCGGACGATCCGTTGCAGCGTTTTCCGCGTAAAGTAAAGGATGCGATAAAAACTATTCAGTCTGGACGTGATGCGGTAACAATGGAGACAACGGGTAAACTTTTCCTTATTCAACGAATATTAACTCCTCCAATATTACATATTTTTGGTGCTGGTCATATAGGTGGAGCTGTGGCAGAACTTGCCCATTTCATCGAACTGGATGCTCATATTTACGATGACCGGAAAGATTTAGCCAATTCTGACCGTTTTCCCCACGCAAAATTCATCAGCAACAAAGCCTTTTCCAAACTTTCGGATCACATTAATATTTCCCCTGAGGATTACATTCTGATAGCCACTCGAGGACATCTCCACGACCTTGAATTATTGCGATGGTTAGTGACCAGGGAAGTTTCTTACATTGGATTAGTCAGCAGCCAGAGAAAGTGGAAAATATTATCCGAAACATTATTAGACGAGGGAGTTAGCTCTGACCAGCTCAATACAGTCCACTCACCCGTGGGACTCGATATCAAGTCAGAGACTGTACCAGAAATTGCTCTCAGCATTATTTCTGAAATCATCCACAATATTCGAACCAGGAAACGGTCTATTCTATCACTTTCTTTTAAAT
>JACNLN010000218.1 GCA_014381485.1 Fidelibacterota bacterium | reverse complement strand
TAAAAATGTAAACTATGTCTGTAAATACTTCATTTAAACCTGGAATTTGCCTTGTAAAGGATTTTGGCAGAGGGTAAATTTTCGACCAATTTAGGGCTATTCCAACAGAATGTATCAAGATTTTGCTACAACTTTTGTATTTATCCTTTTGGGGATTTTTCTCGTTGCAATCACATTTGTTCTGCAGAAAATCCTTTCTCCCCAGCGAAAAACCAGAGATAAGCTTACCACCTATGAGTGTGGGGAAAATGTGGAAGGATCCTCCTGGATTCAGTTTAATATTCGATTTTACGTTATTGCTCTTATTTTCATCATTTTTGATGTGGAGGTGGTGTTTCTATTCCCGTGGGCTGTCGTGTACAAAGAACTGGGATTATTCGTGTTTATAGAGATGACAATATTTATAGCAATTTTGGCTATCGGATTGGCATATGTCTGGCGAAAAGGTGATCTGGAGTGGGTGAAACGCCGGGTTTCCTATGGACATGGGCGGTACCGTAACCTGACTGTGGAAGATGAAACTGACAGTGGTTCAGAAGAATAGTAAGGTAAAATAATTCTACGATGAATTTCTTAGAACTGGTCAACTATATTAATTCAAACTTTGTTAAAAACTTTGTTCCCGTCGAGGTAGAAGCACCGGCAGATCATATTGACTGTCCTGCTGACAGATGGCGTTCACTGGCTGAATTTCTGAGGAGTGATGAGGATATGGAGTTTGATTCGATGATGTGTATCACTGGAGTGGATTATGGCGGTGAAGAAGGGAATTTGGGTGTTATCTATAATCTGTTCTCTATGTCACACCAACATAAGCTGGAAGTTCGGGTGACCGTCCCAAAATATAAACCGGTAATTCCTACTGTGGAAAATATCTGGCGTATTGCAGATTGGTTTGAGAGAGAAGTTTTTGATATGTTCGGAATCGAATTTGATGGACATCGTGATCTTCGCAGACTTCTCCTTCCCGAGGATTGGGAAGGATACCCATTGAGGAAAGACTACGAATTTCCAGAAACGTACCACGGAATCCCGATAAATAAGGTGAAAGAAGGATGGGAGTAATCCACGGCGAGGAAATGGTCCTGAATATTGGGCCTCAGCACCCAAGCACTCACGGTGTGCTTCGTATGAAAGTTCGCACTGACGGTGAGATTCTGACTCAGATTACACCAATTATTGGTTATCTTCACCGATGTTTTGAGAAACATTGTGAAAATGTTACGTACGAACAGTGTCTTCCCTACACCGATCGTTGTGACTACATTGCTTCTATGAACAACAATTTTGGTTACGCCCTGGCAGTGGAGCGACTGATGGGTATCAGCGTTCCTGAAAGGGTTGAATATATTCGTATTATCGTAGCGGAGCTGAATCGCATTGCCAGTCATCAGCTTGCCATCGGGACATTTGGTCTGGATGTGGGAGCATTCACACCATTTTTGTATTGCTTCCGGGATCGGGAGCGGATACTGGATCTGTTTGAAATGCTCTGTGGTAGCAGGCTTCTGTACAATTACATTTGGGTGGGGGGTGTGTCCCACGATTTACCTGCCGGTTTTGTAGAGAAGGTGTATGAATTCATAGATTATTTTGAACCGAATATTCAAGAGTATAACGATATTTTGACATTCAACAAGATTTTTATTGAACGGGCAGCAGATGTGGGGGTACTTCCTGAAGATGTGGCTATTAGTTACGGAGTAACAGGTCCAAATCTGCGTGGATCCGGAGTGAAGTGGGATCTTCGTAGACATGATCCATATTCCGTTTATGATAAACTCGATTTTGACATTCCCGTTGGTACAGGGGCTATGGGGACGGTTGGTGACTGCTGGGATCGATATTATGTTCGAATCCGTGAAATGGAAGAAAGTGCTAAGATTATCCGGCAAGCATTAGATCAGATGCCGAGAGAGGGAGATGTCCACGAAGCACTGCCCAAAAAAGTTCGTCCGCCTAAAGGATCGGTCTACGTCAGGACAGAAAGTCCACGGGGTGAGCTGGGATATTACATTATTAGTGATGGAAAACCAAAACCGTTCAGGCTTCATATGCGGTCTCCAGCTCTGACAGCATTGAGTGTCATTGATGAAATCGGCCGAGGTTGGATGCTCTCAGATGTGCTTGCCATTTTAGGAAGTCTCGATATCGTATTGGGAGAAATTGATCGGTAATGGTTGACTATCTGGTTGTAATCTTAAGTAGCGGGCTGATGTCAAATGCACATCCAATCGTGGTTTTCATCACAGCAGGAATTCTCACCGCTCTCCCCATTTTTTTGTTTATGGCATTCTTTGCTCTTGCCGCTGTCTATGCAGAACGGAAAGTATCTGCATTTATGCAGGATCGTCTTGGTCCTATGGGGCAAGGAGCAGGGTTTCATGCAGGGAAGTGGGGATTACTTCAAACCGTGGCTGACGCTATAAAATTGGTAATTAAAGAAGATATTATTCCTGCGAAAGCTGACAGAAAATTATTTATCCTCGCTCCATTTATCGTATTTGTTGGAGCATTTATCACGTATGTAGCGCTTCCGTTCAATCAGGTGATTATGGCAGCCGATTTCAATATAGGGATTTTTTATATTCTGGCAGTAGCTTCTCTGGGTGTAATCGGAATAATCCTTGCCGGTTATGGGTCAAACAACAAGTGGTCCCTATATGGAGCTATGCGGTCAGCTGCCCAGATCGTCAGTTATGAAATCCCCGCTGCTCTTTCCATACTGACGGTGATTATGCTGGTGGGCAGTCTCGAAATGCAAGAGATTATTATGGCTCAATCAGGCACTATATGGGGATTCTTACCCAACTGGTTTATTTTCAATAATCCATTTACATTCCTCGCCTTTTTTATCTATTTCATTTCAGGCGTGGCAGAGGTAAACCGGACACCATTTGATCTGCCGGAAACGGAGTCGGAACTTGTAGCAGGATTTCATACTGAATATTCTGGTATTCGATGGGGATTTTTCTTTCTGGCAGAATATGCCTATGTGTTTATTGTTGCAGCTGTAGCTTCTATTGTTTTTCTTGGTGGTTGGCAGAGTCTCATTCCGGGAATTATGGCAGGTCCGGGATGGGGGCTCTTCTGGTTTTTTGCCAAAACTGGTTTTTTATTCTTTGTGATGATGTGGTTTCGCTGGACTTTTCCACGGCTGAGGGTTGATCAGCTTATGAAAGTGTGTTGGAAATTCTTTCTACCCTTTGCGTTTATCAACATTTTAGGGGTAGGTATCTGGGATCTATTTGTCAGGTAAGAGAAATGAGAAGGTATTTTTCAGATATCTGGCTTGCCATTACAACCCTTCTGACAGGGATGGGAGTAACCATTCGTCACTTTATCCGGGCTCGAAAAGGAATCGTGACGCTTCAATACCCAATAGAAAAATGGCCCAGACCAGAACGGTATATTGGCTTCAATCACGATAATTACAATGTCATCCGTTCCAGTCTGTACGTGGATATTGATGATTGTATAGGGTGCGGTCAGTGTGTTCGTGCTTGTCCGGTAAGTTGCATCAAAATTGAAACCATGAAAGTCAATAAGGGTGAAGATATCCCAGCAGCAAACCATATCGGCATAACCTCCAAAGGGTCAATGAAAAGATTTTTACTGACACGGTTTGATATCGATATGTCGGAATGTTGCTATTGCAATCTCTGTACCTATCCCTGTCCTGAGGATTGTATCTTTATGACGGGCGGTCCCAATTCGAACAGACACGAACTTGATTACGAATTTTCAGTGCATGACAGGAATGAGCTTATCTATCATTTTTCAAAGGTTCCAGCAGTTGAGGTTGAAAGAAGAAAGAGAGAATTGGAACGGCAGGAAAAAGAAAAAGGAGAGAAATAAGGATGGCTGCTACCCTTATATTCTGGGCTATTGTTTTATTAACGGTGGTTTCAGCTGCATGGGTTGTTCTGTCCCAGAATCTCATCTATTCTGCTGTTTCACTGCTTTTTACCTTTATTGGTATTGCTGGGCTTTATGTTTTTATGATGGCGGATTTTATTGCTGCTACGCAGGTGGTGATCTATGTGGGAGGGATTCTGGTTCTCATTATTTTTGGAATTATGCTTACCCACCGTATCACCCATGTCCGGATATCTCATAAAAGTGTTCAGAGAGGTATTGGCGCATTAGGAGCGATACTTATCCTTATGGGTTTGGTGAAGATGATTATTACCTCACCCTGGAGAGTTATTCATTCTCCGGATCCTGTTGGAACTACAGCGGGTATCGGGAAACTGTTGATGATTGATTATCTGTTACCGTTTGAAGTAGCATCGGTTTTACTGCTTGCAGCTCTCATTGGTGCTGCCAGATTAGCAAGGAAAGGTGACTGATGCACGATTTGAATACATATCTGATTATTGGCGCAGTTCTTTTTACTTTAGGACTTTTCGGAGTCATAACTCGACGTAACGCTATAGCTGTCCTTATGGGAGTGGAACTTATCTTAAATGCCGCCAACATCAACTTTATCGCCTTTGCTCGTTTTGGCGGAATGAACTTATCGGGTCACATCTTTGCGA
Organism: Fidelibacterota bacterium; assembly: GCA_014381485.1. GTDB lineage: Bacteria > Fidelibacterota > Marinisomatia > Marinisomatales > CAZVFT01 > JACNLN01. The sequence continues at coordinate 4,818 of JACNLN010000218.1, read as the reverse complement.
TGTTCGTGATTATTATGGCAGCAGTAGAAGCCGCTGTGGCATTGGCTATCATAATCAACCTTTATAACAACCTTGGTACTGTAAACATTGACGAAGCGGATACCTTAAAAAAATAGATATGGATGTAAGAATTTTATATGGCTCACTGTTTTTGATCCTGCCCCTGCTGGCTTTTGTGATCCAGATTTTTGTAGGTAATCGGCTTCCGAGAAAAGGGGATTGGGTCTCCATTGGTGCCGTGCTACTGACTCTTTGTATTGCCATTGCTATGTTTGCTGTTATGCTTGTTTATGATGATCCACACTTCAAAGTCGATAAGTCTATTGAGTGGTTCAATCTTGGGAGTTGGACGGTAGAGATCGGGATGCTTATCGATAACATCACCATTGTGATGCTCCTGGTCGTCGCTGTTGTTTCGGGACTGGTTCATATTTATTCCGTGGGATATATGGCTGGTGATCCGAGGTATTCAAGGTATTTTGGATACCTTTCACTCTTTACGTTTTCTATGAACGGAATTGTTCTTTCTAACAATCTTTTTAGTATTTACATGTTCTGGGAGCTGGTAGGTCTAAGTTCTTATCTTCTTATCGGTTTCTGGTTTGAGAAGGATTCTGCTGCCGATGCCGGGAAGAAAGCTTTTCTCGTAAACCGGATTGGTGATATTGGTATGTTTATTGGAATACTTCTTTTCTTTACTGGGACGGGATCATTTCTCTTTACCGATCTGTTTGAAGGTGTGGCGAATGGAGCACTTTCAGGTTCATTGTTAACAATTGCGGGGATTTGTATATTCTTAGGAGCAGTGGGAAAATCTGCCCAATTCCCTCTACATGTCTGGTTGCCGGACGCTATGGAAGGGCCAACGCCGGTGAGCGCTTTGATCCATGCAGCAACGATGGTAGCAGCTGGTGTTTATCTCATTGTTCGTCTATTCCCAATATTTACTGTTGACGCTTTGACTGTCATCGCATACGTGGGTGGATTTACGGCGCTCTTCTCTGCTATCATCGCGGTGACTCAGAATGATATTAAGAGAGTTCTTGCCTATTCCACCGTGAGCCAGCTCGGATATATGGTTCTGGCGGTAGGGACGGGAGCTTATGTGGCAGGTCTCTTCCATCTGGTAACCCACGCTGCTTTCAAGGCGGGACTCTTTTTCTGCAGCGGTAGCGTCATCCATGCCATGCATCACGCCTACCATAAACTCAATGATCACGAATCCGATCCTCAGGATTTGCGGAATATGGGCGGCTTCAAAGACAAGATGAAAATAACATACACGACAATGCTCATTGCTACCCTTGCAATTTCAGGAGTCCCATTCATGTCTGGATTTCTGTCTAAAGACGCTATCTTAGCTGGAACGCTCGCCTTTGCTCAACATCATCCTGAACACAGCCTGTTGCCGGTTTTTGGATTTGGAGCTGCTATTCTTACAGCATTTTATATGTTCAGATTGATTTTTATGACTTTTCACGGAAAGCCTGCTCGCCGAGAAATTCTCGATCATATTCACGAATCCCCATCAGTAATGACAACTCCTTTGGTGATCTTAGCCACTCTTTCGATTTTTATTTTCTATACGCTTCCTTTTGCTAATCCTTTTTCCGATCACGGGTGGTACATGCACCTCGTTGAACCGGTGAATTCAGTCGTTGCTGGAAATCCCACGGCTCACGAAATTGAAGAAGGGATTCATCATGCCCATCTGCCGGCAATGATCATCTCACTTATCGTAGCAGGTCTGGGGATATTTTTAGCTTTTCTTGTTTATTTGAGGAAAAGGATTTCTGCAGAGAAGATGGCGCAACGAATGGGAATAATGTATAAGTTCTCTTTTAACAAATTTTTCATGGATGAGATTTACCAGAAGTATCTTGTTAATCCGTCAATAATCTTTTCAAAAGCTGTCGGTTTTCTGGATTGGGATTTATACGATAAATATATCATCAATGGTTTCGCATGGGTGACGAAAAGGTTATCCAGGATTATTGGTATCAAATATGACTACGATATCCTGGATCAAAAAATTGTAGATGGGGTCGGTAGAAGTACCCATTTCTTTGGGGCTGGTCTGCGTCTGATACAGACCGGAAAGCTGCAGAATTATCTGCTCTGGGTTCTGGGAGGAATTATCATCATTTTTATTATTCAAGTTATGTAAATGGAAAGGTGCAAGTTTTCCCGTAGGGACTCCTGTGGAGCAAGTGACAAGTCCCGACTTACGGTACGAGATCTCCACTTCGCTTCGACTTTGCTCAATTTCAAGGTTCAAATGAGAAGTTAAAAAAGAAAATATAGGAAAAGGTAAAATATGGATTGGAATATTTTAAGTTGGTTAATATGGCTGCCTGTTGTGGGAATGGTGGCAATCGCTCTGATTCCACGGGAAAAACCGGAGATTATCAAGATCATCGCTGCCGTTGCAACAGGTCTTCAGCTATGGGTGGTAATTATGCTCTGGATTCAATTTGATCGAGGTGCTGTCGGTTTTCAATTCCAGGAGAAACTGGCATGGATTCCATCCTTCAACATTCACTATTTTCTCGGTGTGGATGGATTGAGCCTTCCTATGGCTCTTTTAACAGCCCTGCTTTCTTTTCTCGGAATATTTGTGAGCTGGAAAATTGACAAGGCAGTGAAGGGATATTTTGCTCTATTTCTCTTATTGGATACAGGGATGATGGGCGTTTTTCTCTCATTGGATTTCTTTCTGTTCTACGTCTTCTGGGAGGTGATGCTTCTTCCGATGTATTTCCTCATCGGAATATGGGGCGGTCCCCAGCGTGAGTATGCTGCTATTAAGTTTTTTCTGTACACTCTCGCTGGATCTGTGCTGATGCTGGTAGCTATGCTGGCACTCTATTTCAGTTGCGGTCGTACATTCGATATGACGCAAATGATTGTATTAGCTCCTGAAGCCTTGAAGGGGGTTACCTGGTGGGGATTGGATACCCTAAAAGTAATCTGGATATTTCTCTTTATCACATTTGCTATCAAGGTACCTATCTTTCCTTTTCATACCTGGCTACCTCTGGCTCATGTGGAAGCTCCTACTGCCGTTTCGGTGATTCTTGCTGGAGTTCTCCTGAAAATGGGAACGTATGGACTTCTTCGCATCAGCTATCCCATGTTGCCTGACGGTGCCGTCTGGTTTGCTGGAGCTCTAGCTATACTGGCTCTCATCAATATTATCTGGGGAGCTCTATGTGCCCTTGCTCAAACGGATTTGAAAAAGCTTGTGGCGTATTCCAGTATCAATCATATGGGGTATGTCCTTCTTGGAATGGCAGCTGTTGTGGCAGCGGGAGCTCAGCACGGTACTAACATGACAGCTGCTCAGGCAGGAATGAACGGTGCCGTACTCCAGATGTTCAATCACGGTACTATCACGGCTATGTTGTTTATTTTAGTGGGTGTTGTCTATGATCGGGCTCACCATCGGGATATTGACGGGTTTGGAGGTCTCGGTGTGAAAATGCCCATTTATTCAGGAGTTGTAGCTCTGGCATTTTTTGCTGGATTGGGACTGCCCGGTCTTTCTGGTTTTATTGGTGAAGCTATGTGTTTCATTGGAGCTTTTCCCGTGTATAAACTCATTGTCATTATAGCTACTCTTGGTATCCTGTTGAATGCCTCATATTTTCTCTGGGCTTATCAGAGGATCTTTTTAGGAGGGTTGAATGAGAAATATGCGGATATTCCTGAGATCAACGGAAGGGAACTTTTCACACTCGTACCGCTGGCAGTGCTTGTGGTTCTGCTGGGTGTCTATCCGGCTCCTGTCCTGAATGTTATGAAGGTAACAATGAATTACATCATTGAAATTGTTCAAACAAGTTCACTATTAGCACCGCATTAAATACCCACGAAATACACGAAATGAGATAGAAAATGGCAAAAATTATTTATGAAAAAGAAAGCTACAAACATTTAAACCTGATTTTATTTGTTATGGTGAAATTATTGTTGAGATAAAATCAGTGTCAAAATTAGTTGATGAACATAGGTCACAAATCTTGAATTATTTGCACGCAACGGGTAATAAACTGGGGCTGCTTGTAAATTTTGGTTCGGCACCCAAACTAGAGTATGAGAGAATTGTTCTGTAAAAGGATGCGATATAGAACCTCAATAATTATCAAGATAATTTCGTGCCTTTCGTGGGTTATTTTTAATGATATTTGATTATGGATAATATTCAAAGCTTAAAACTATTTATACCGGAGTTTGTAATACTTGCCACCATCGTGGTTGCGGTACTCTCAGATATGATTTACTCCAGAAAGAATTCCCATAGGGTTGGTTATTGGGTCTTTTGTGGATTGGTTCTATCTGCTTTTACCCTTTTTCTCAGCGATCCTGAAATAATCACCACGTTATTTTTGAATACCATTGCTCTGGATCCATTTGCCAGGGTCTTCAAATTTATTTTTCTGTTCATCACTGCTATTATTATTCTCATTTCCCTGCGGTCCGATGAACTCACCAGAGTTAGCAAAGGGGAATATTTTATACTCATTTCGGTTATGGTGCTGGGAATGTTCCTGATGGCGTCAGCCATTGATCTGGTTATGATTTACCTGTCTATTGAGGTGGTCAGTATTACCTCATTCATTCTGGCGGGATATCTCAAGACTCAGGTACGATCCACAGAAGCCTCCCTGAAGTATGTCATTTACGGTGCTTTCTCTTCCGGGATTATGCTTTACGGGATGAGCCTTCTGTTTGGTCTTACAGGTACCACAAAGATTCTGGAGATGAGGGATGTCATGGCGGGTCTGAGCGGAGGGACAAACCTGACACTGCTAATTT
>JACNLN010000070.1 GCA_014381485.1 Fidelibacterota bacterium | reverse complement strand
CACCTTCCCAATTTTGTAGCAGATAAACACAGCACTGGGGGAGTGGGAGATAAAGTATCCATCATCCTTGGTCCTTTAATGGCATCGGCAGGTCTGGCAATTCCTATGATCTCTGGCAGAAGCTTGGGACATACAGGTGGTACCCTCGATAAACTGGAATCCATCCCCGGCTACTGTACCGATCTTTCTCTTCGCCATTTCCGCCAGATTGTGGAGGAGGTGGGAATCAGTATGATCGGGCAAACCAACGAGATATGTCCAGCTGATAAAAAAATGTACGCTCTCCGGGATGCTACATCCACAATTCATTCTATCCCTCTCATCGTCAGCAGCATTATGAGTAAAAAAATTGCTGAAGGAATTCAGGGACTTGTTATTGACCTCAAGGTTGGAACTGGTGCTTTTATGCACGGTCTGGAGGCAAATGAACTGGCAGAAAAACTCAAGATGGCAGGCGAATATTTTGGTGTTTCCACAAATATCATTTTTACCAATATGGATCAACCTTTAGGAGAATATGCTGGATTGTGGTGTGAAATCAATGAATGTATCCAGGCACTGCAGGGAAAAGGACCTGATGACCTTATGGATGTAACGTATACTCTGGGGAATTCTCTTCTGCTCCAGTCAAAAATAGCGGAAGACGAGGAAGAAGCTAAAAACATCCAGCAGCAGCACCTTTCCGATGGAAGTGCTTACAAAAAATTTGTAGAAATGGTAAAGGCACACGGTGGTGATCCTTCCTTCATCGAAAACCCGGATATGTACGAAAAACCACGTTATGTTGCTGAACTTACAGCAAATCATGATGGGTATATTGTTTCTATGGACACATTCCAAATAGGGTTAAACGTAAATGATCTCACAATCCTCTGCCATCACGGAAAACGCAATAAAGACAACAGTGGCGGTATTCGCTTCCTCAAAAAGATAGGAGAACAAGTCAAAAATGGTCAGGTCATTGCCACCTGTTTTGGGAACGAAAAGTCGAGAGTTAACCGTATTAAATCCAAACTGACAAAAACCATTAAAATTGGTGAAACACCCCCGCCACCCCTCGTCCTTTTTTAGTGATGGGGAAGTACCTATTAAGGCAAAGGCTGAGGTTAATGTCGAAGGAAAGATAGTTCTTCGTCGACCCGGTCAGAGATCTGTTGGAAAGCATGCAGCTTATCAAGTACGACAGGCAACCCTGCCTGTCGAATATTAGATAAATTTAGCAATAAAAACTCGACAAGCAAGGTTGCTTGTCGTACAGAAAAATAATCAATAATCGTAATTACTTCGCCCACGATTTCGACGGGTAGCAGCTTCGCTATGAACTTTACAACGACGGGTTGGTGCATATTTTGATATAAAAATTTCCTTTTCGATAGGACAATATTTTGTTGGTAGATTTTTCGTTATTTTACAGATGTCGATTTCTACTACTCCTTCTGGTTTCACAAAATCGTTTAATTCCCAATCAAGACTGTCGTAAACCGTTTTCATAAACATTGCCCAAGCTGGAAGAGCTGCACTACTGCCGTCCTGTTTTTCCCCAAGACTAACCCTTGGATCATCCACACCAAACCATACACCTGCTGCTAGATCAGGCGTAAAACCAATAAACCAGGTATCGGTCCACCCCTGGGTTGTTCCGGTCTTTCCACCAGCCGGACGATTAAACCGATACCGCCACCGGACACTCCCACCAGTCCCTTTGTCCACTACTGTCTGTAGTAAATCAGCCATGACATAGGCTGTCTCCTCGCTTAGTACCTCTTCACGCTGTGGGTAATATTCCTTCAGGGTAACACTAAATCTGTCAACAATCTTCCTGATGGCAAACGGTTTACAATATACCCCCTTATTAGCAAAAATGGCATAAGCCGCTGTCACTTCGAGAGGGATGACTTCAGAAGTACCAAGAGCAATTGCATCCACAGCCCTGAGGGGAGTGGTGATGTGCATCTCCTCTGCTTGTTGCACCACCTGTTGAGGGGGGATCAGTTCCTGAACCAGCCGAACTGAAATAAGATTTTTCGACCATCTCAATCCATCCCGAAGTGTAGTAAGACCACCAGTAGATCTATCATAATTTTGTGGCATCCACTTCTCCCACTCTCCCTTGGCATTCTGGACATTCAAGACCACAGGCTGATCCAATAACTGCTTGGTTACAGGATACCCGTTATCAATTGCGGCAGTATAGATGAACGGTTTAAAGATGGAGCCCGGTTGACGTTTCGCCTGAACAGCCCGATTAAACTGATCATAGTAATCAGGCCTACCGCCCACCATTGCCTTGATTTCTCCTGTAGCTGGATCTATAGCCACAAAAGCTGTCTGTACCAGCAATTTATCCCGTAAATCTGGATAGAGAGGCAGCGAATCTTCCAGCATCATTTTTACCGAATCCTCAGGATAAATGCCGAGATAAGATAATTGTTCAAACTCTTCCCGATCTTGGTACAATCGATTGTTCAGAATGGATTGATTTTTTTTCACCATTTTCAACACAGCTTCTTCCGCAAAAGCCTGAATTCTACTGTCCAGTGTGGTGAAAATCTCCAAACCATCCCGGTAAATATCCACCCCGAGTTCCCTGTCTTCCTGTTCCAGAATCCGACGTATGTATTCGGTAAAGTAAGGAGCAATCCCCCTCTCATCTGTAGATTCTACAACATCCAATTTCATTACCTTTGCTTCATCATACTCAGATTGGGTGATCAGCCCGCGTTCTTTCATCAACCTGAGAACGGTATTCCTCCGCCTGATTGATTTCTCAGGATGATTGACAGGACTGTAATGGGCTGGTGCAGGAAGGACCCCTACGAGAAGAGCACATTCCTCTAAATTGAGACTCTGTGCATTTTTCTGGAAATACCGCTTGGAAGCCGCTTGAACACCATAGGTTCCATGTCCAAAATGGATGGAGTTGAGGTACATTTCAAGTATCTCATCTTTTGTGTAAGTTTTTTCAATCTGGATGGCTGTCAGAACTTCCTTAATTTTCCGTGTAATGGTTTTTTTAAATCCGATAGTGTCATATAGATTCCGGGCTAACTGCTGGGTAATGGAGCTGAATCCCTGCCGATAACTCAGGGAGAGGGTATTTATCACGACTGCTCTGATGAAATCTCTTGCAGAGATTCCCCAGTGAGAACGGAATCGACGGTCTTCAGAGGCAGTCACTGCTTCCATCATATGTTTAGGTATGTTTTCCAGATCCACAAACACCCGACGCTGGGTATAGAGTTCCTTGAGCAATACCCCATCAGCAGAATAGATGCGAGTTACTAAATCAGGGTCAAAATTTTCCAGCTGTTCGAGTGATGGAAGATCCACGGAGAGAATTTTGATATAGATCGCCAAACCAATCAAAACTACAAATCCCGTAAGTAACACATGAATAATAATTCGAGACCACCCGGGAATGTTTTTTGTTTTCTTCTTTACCATTGATTTTTCATTCTAGAACGAGTTAATTGTTTGAATCTCCTTAATTCCCCGGTCATTAATGAGTAATTACGTTTTACGAATTACGCATTACGTTTTACCCATCTTTTTCTATTCCTCAGCTATATGCCCATTAACTCATTTGCCATTTCGTTGGATTTTTCTTTTATCTTCGTATGCAGGGAGTTACCGTGACTGTCCATAGTGACCACTACCGGAAAATCCTTTACCTCAAGCACCCACATCGCTTCCGGAACACCAAACTCTTCCAGTTTGATCACATCATGTACTTTTACAACCGACTTCGCCAGCAGGGTAGCCGCACCACCAACCGCATGAAGATAAACAGCACCGTGATCTTTTAATGCTGCCAGCGTTTTTTCTCCCATTCCTCCTTTTCCAATTACACCACGAAGACCGTATGTCTTCAGCACATCTCCCTGATAAGGCTCTTCACGGATTGAAGTTGTAGGACCCGCTGCTACAAATATCCATTCATCATCTTCTTTTTTCACCACAGGACCACAATGATATATCACTGTTCCCTTCAGTAAATCCCGGATTTCATCAGGGTTTTCCTCAATCATCCAGGCATGGGCAGCATCCCGACCAGTCACCATAATTCCAGTCAAACTTACCTCATCTCCCATCTTTAACTTACGAATATCTTGCTCTGTGACAGGAAGCTGTAATTTAATCATAAATCACCTCCTTTTCTGAAAAGACCATAGTATGACGGCGATCCGCCCAGCACATATAGGCAATGGAAACAAAAAACGATGCTGGCAACCGGTGGGCAGATCCGATTTTGACTCCCAGGACAGTCGTCTTTCCGCCAAATCCCATAGGTCCTATCCCCAATTTATTCAAATCTGTGTACAATCTCTCCTCCATTCTTGCCAGCTCTGGATTTGGATTGGTATCCATCAATTTCCTGAACAGTTGCTTTTTTGCAATGATCATTCCAATGGCACGATCCCCGCCAATACCGATACCTATCACTCCCGGAGCACAGCCCAGTCCCTGAGCCTGGTTGACAGCATCCACAACACATTTGTAGACACCTTCCAGGTTTCTACCTGCCTTTAACCGACTATCAGGAAGTTTATATTGTGCTGATACATTCTCACTTCCGCCTCCCTTCAATGCCAGTTGAATCTTTATAGCCGGTTGATCCCATTCTTCAAAGTGAATATACGGTGACATCACTCCTGTGTTATCCCCGGAATTTTTCCCGCTCACCGAATCCACGGCATTAGGACGTAAAATAGCCCTCTGAGTTACAATTCTCGTGGCTTCAATAATGGTATTTTCCACTTTACGTAAGGAAATCCCTTCCGGGACAGTCACATAATGAATATTAGTACCCGTATCCTGGCAGACCGGGGTGCTGTCTTTCTTTGCCATAGTTGCGTTTTGAAGCATAACACCCAGTACCGACTGAGCTGGACTACCGTCTTCTTCATTTGCCTGTGCCTGACGCATCGCCTCAATAACGTCCTCGGGAAGATCAGTAGATGTGAGACGGATCAGCTCCACTACTGCATCTCGAAACTTCTCCTCGTTAAGTTGAAATTTCATATTCACCTCCTCTTATCAAAATTTTTCAATCGATACCTTTGACTACTCAACATGCCAGACGCTACCGGACATTACAAATTTTTTAAAATCCCCCTTTCCTTGAAACTTCATTGCCTTTTGAATCTGGTCATCGAGCATGTCTTCATAAACAGGTTCGTCCACGGCGTAAAGAACTCCGATGGGGGTGGGTAGATCACCCCGATAGGTAAAATGACTGAGAATAGATGCAATAATCCAGTCCCTTTCATCGTGTACCAGTACATCATTCTTACTCCACTCATCGCCTAATTCAATCACTTTCGGAGCATTTCCATCCAGGTGAATCCCCTTGTTCCTTTCTTTCCCAAAAAGCATTGGCTTCCTATGTTCCAGGATTAACACATGGTCGTCTCTGGTTTCCTTATCGGTGAGGAACCGGAACTCCCCATCGTTAAAAATCAGACAGTTCTGATAAATTTCCAGGAAAGATGTTCCGTGATGGTAATATGCGCGGGAGATCATATTTTGCATGTGATGTGTTTCCCGATCAATCGTACGAGCCACAAACGTGGCATCTGCTCCAAGGGCAAGTGCTGGTGGATTGAAAGGTCTGTCAAGAGAACCCATAGGGGTTGATTTTGTCACTTTCCCCAGCTCAGAAGTGGGAGAATATTGTCCCTTAGTCAATCCATAAATCCGGTTGTTAAACATTAAGAGGTTGATATCCAGATTCCGTCGCATGAGATGGATGGTATGATTACCCCCAATGGAGAGGGCATCTCCGTCTCCGGTCACCACCCACACGGACAGTTCAGGATTCGCCAGCTTGACCCCGGCTGCAATAGCAGGAGCCCGACCGTGAATCGTATGAAATCCGTATGTATCTATATAGTAAGGAAACCGGCTGGAACATCCAATCCCGGAAACAAATACGAAATTTTCTTTCGATATTCCAAAATCAGGAAATTTACGCTGGGTTTGTGCCAGGATAGAATAATTCCCACATCCCGGACACCAGCGGACAGTCTGATCCGAAACAAAATCCATTCGAGTAAGAAGTTGTGGTTTTACCAGTTCTGATTTAGCCATAGGTCACCCAATCAATTCTGTGATTACTTTTTCAATTTCACCAGCACGAAAAGGTTTTCCCTTAACGAGATTGAGACCCTTCGCATCCACCAAATATTCTGCCCGGATAATTTTTGATAGCTGCCCCATATTGATTTCCGGAATGAGAATCTGTTTGAAACGAATGAGAATTTCTCCCAGGTCTCTGGGTAATGGATTTACCCACCGAAGATGAATATGACTTACCGATTTCCCATAGTTTATTACACGCTCCACCGCCGTTCGGCAGGCACCTTCACTGCTTCCCCAACTGAGGACAAGCAGGTCGCCATTTTCTGAACCAAATACGGTAGTCGGTTCCATCTCATTTGCCACATTCTCCACCTTTTGAGCTCGAAGCTGTACCATCTTCTGGTGATTCTCAGGGTCGTAACTGATATCCCCAGTGATATCTTCCTTTTCCAATCCGCCAATACGATGTTCCAACCCAGTCGTTCCCGGAATTGCCCAGTTTCTCGCCAGGTTCGTTTCATCGCGTAAATAGGGCATAAAAGTATCTTTACTCAGTTTTACAAAATTAACCTTGATCTCAGGAAGACGATTAATATTGGGTATCAACCACGGTTCAGACCCGTTACCAAGATATCCATCAGACAGCACAATAACGGGTGTCATATACTTGATGGCAATCCGGCAAGCTTCGTAAGCGACGTTGAAACAATCTCCCGGTGTAGCGGGAGCTATGACGGGAATGGGAGACTCCCCGTTTCTTCCCATCACTGCCTGAAAAAGATCAGACTGCTCAGTTTTGGTAGGAAGTCCTGTGCTGGGTCCACCTCGTTGAACATTGATCACCACCAGGGGTAATTCTGCCATCACTGCCAGTCCGAGAGCCTCTGACTTAAGAGCCATTCCCGGTCCTGAGGTGGCGGTTATAGCGAGATTTCCTGCAAAAGCCGCTCCAATAGCAGCGGATATTCCGGCGATCTCGTCTTCAGCCTGGAGTGTTTTCACACCGAAATTTCGGAAACTGGCAAGTTTATGAAGAATGTCACTGGCGGGAGTGATGGGATAACCACCATAAAATAAGGGCAGGTTCGATTTGATCGATGCCGCCAGAAGTCCCAGACTGAGAGCATAGTTTCCATTGATGTTCCGATATTCCCCGGGGGCAAGCTTGGCTGCTTCGACTTTATAGACGGTAGAAAAAATTCTTTCCGTCTCTCCATAGGCATAACCGGCATGGAGTGCCCGGGTATTTGCTTCCACAAGGTTAGGCTTTTTAGAAAATTTAATTTTCAACCATTTGATCGTAGGTTCTAACGGCTGGTTATACATCCAATAACACAAACCCAGGGCAAACATATTCTTAGTTCTGCCTACCGTCCCTGCAGGAAGATTCAGATCCCTGCAAGCATTTTCCACCAATCGGCTCATTTCGATGGAGTACAGGGTGTACTCTTTTAAGGATTCGTCTTCCAGAGGATTAGACTCATATCCCGCTAACTTCAGATATTTCTTTGAAAAGGTATTGCTATTCACTATGATGGTTCCATTGGGCACAAGATCAGGAAGATGCACCTTCAGAGATGCGGGATTCATAGCCACCAATACATCCGGCTGATCCCCGGGTGTGTGAATATCCCTGGCACTGAACTGCAATTGGAAAGCGCTGACGCCAGCCAGCGTTCCAGCCGGCGCTCGAATTTCAGCAGGATAATCAGGAAGGGTGCTCAAATCATTTCCCACAATGGCTGTAGTCTCAGAAAACCGGGTGCCCGTAAGTTGCATTCCATCCCCAGAATCACCGGCAAACCGTATGACCACACCTTCTACACTTTTAATTTTTTTCGCCATAGATACTATACGAAATTTTCTAGGTAAATCAGAAGATTCCTATGTCAAAAGACTCGGGTCTTTACCTCCTATACTTAATATTCCTTCAAACAAAATTTAGCACTATTCACTCCGATATTCAATTGATAAACTTTAGGGAATGAGCCAAGAAAAAAACCCAGTGCTGACCAAAACATTTTGAATTAAACACAATCTGACCTTGACTCTCGTCACTGCTGTACATTTTAAACCATACAAATTGAAAACAATCCCCCTCTCCATTGTCCTCTCCCACCTGGGGAGAGGAGTTCTTGGTCAGATGGTTAACAATAGATTGTGCTATGATGATCTCCTTCAAGAATCGGAGATTCAAAAGGTCGGTATTTGTCCTTCTCCCCCTCGAGAGTTGAAAATCCCGATTCTATCGGGAGGGGAGAAAAAAAGAGGGGGTGGCATCTGGGAAGGAGTCACTACAGCAAAGCTTATATCCCGATCTATTCCGAACCCGAAGTTGATTTAACAAATGCTGACCAAATAATTTCATCAAGACAATTGTTTTGGACAGATATGAAAAAAACTAAGAATCAGGTTAAAAGTTCCAAAGCAGAATAGAAGTAGTGATAAATCATGAGGGGTTCTTGTTTCTTGTAATTTGTAATTGTTTAAAGTAACTTATACTATCATGGTGAAACAAGAAGGCTTGCGACAACTTGTTCTTTTTCCTGAACTGGTCTCCAAACCTTCCCTCCCCTCAATTTCCACATTACCGGAATTTGATCGTGCTCTGGATAATCTTCTCAAGATGAGTGACCTGGGAGCTTTTATTTCTATCAATGTCCACGGTGTGGATAAATCCTATTCCATTCACACCAGCGAACTTGAAATCCCGCTGGAATTTCTAAAAGATGAGAAAGTCAATCATATCTCAGATACCATCCACCTTTTTCCTGACGATGTCCGCCAGCATCTCCGAAAGCTAACATATGAAGTAAAAAGTTTCTTCAACAGAAAAAATTCATTCAAAACCCCCTTTGGCTACTTTCTTTATCGTCCATATTTCCGGATCTGGTCAAAATTCGTGACTGAAAGAAAACAACACGTTGAGCAATTTTTATTGGACACTCTCAAAGGTCGAACCTACGGACAGTTATTTCTCAAGGCTTTCGATTGCGGTTACCAATTTTTAGAGGAAATAAGTGATGATACCGCCCCGTGGGAATTTTTAAAAACGGTCTTTCTTCACCACATCCAGGAAACACGGCAGAGGTTGATTGACAACCATCAAACTCTTCATACCCTTGATAAAACCTTCCCGGACTATCCTCTGAAGGCAGTAGCTCTGAAAACTGCTCACTTTCCCCTTGACCTTTCCCATTATATCCGACAGCTAGACATTCGCTTTGCTTTCAAGTCCATCCACCTGGAATATTTGAAGGAAGTCTCTATTAACTCGGTGGAGGATGTAAA
>JACNLN010000071.1:5178-9394 GCA_014381485.1 Fidelibacterota bacterium | reverse complement strand
TGAATAATAGTAAAGCAACCCAGAATAGACCATGAATTGGGGTGGGTTAGTTTTCGGAAATATAGTAAACCGTTGGTCGTCAGTAAAAGACTAACCGGTCTAAGGTCAGTTGTACAAGAGGAATGATTGAGCGTAATGTCCCGAAATAACTCTTCTGGGGAAGAACTTCTACCATTCCAAAGACTAAAGCGTTACTATTCTTTATAAAAAGTGTTTGACATCCCAAACGAGCGAAGGGTAAATTCGCATCCGCTAAACGCCATTTAAATTTGTGTTAGTAAAAGAAAAAGATGTTTGCTAAAAACAGTCCACGCTTGATCATCATAGGGGTTATTCTCCTCTGGGCGATTTATGCCCTGTTTCCAACCATTCGATATGAAACTCTCTCGACCGAGGAAAAAGAGGTAAGGCGAACGGAAGGAACTCTTGAAGATCTTGAAAAAAAGATCATACATCAAGGATTGGATCTCAAAGGTGGTATGCATATCGTCCTTGAGGTGGACGTCCCTACTTTAGTAGATAATCTCGCCATTAATAAAAATGAACGTTTTTATGACGTCCTTAACACAACCACCGAAAAAACTGTTATAGTAGAACAAGATTTTATCGACCTGTTTTTTCAGGAGGCAAATGCTCAAGATGTAAATCTAAGGCGTTACTTTCCCGATTTTGGTGCTGATGCTCCTAGTATAAAATCCTCCCTTGAAGAGGAGGCCACCGATGCTATCAAACGAGCTCTGGAAATCCTCCAGAATAGAGTAGACCAGTTTGGCGTATCCGAACCCACTATCCAGAAGCAGGGAAATCGCCGAATTATTATAGAACTTGCAGGGATTGATGATCCCCAACGAGCCAGAGACTTACTTCAGAGTACCGCTCTTCTGGAATTTGTCCTTTTGAAAAATCCTGAGATCACCCAGGACATCGTCACTCGCATTGATAAAATCCTTAGAGGAAAGGATGAACCGGAGGAGGTTCTGGCTGCTGAAGAAGATACGGTGGAAAAAGAGCAAAAAACTGTTCAGGAAGAAGAGGTCTCTCTCACCGACCTATTTGGAGAAGTAGAAGTTGAGGAAGATACTTCAATGAAGGATACCTCAGGTATTCTCATCGATCAGGAGCTATTTGAAGAACAACCTTTCTCGTCTCTGTTGCGTAATCTTGGTGGTGATCTGGGAGTCCCTGAGCGAAATGTCTATGCTGTAAGAAAAATTCTGGAGATGGATGATGTCAGCAAGCTAATGTTTAATGATGATGGTATCATTAGATGGAGCCACGAGAAGGAGACGTGGACCACGCCTGAGGGGGAGAAAGAATCTTTTTATCGCCTCTATTATCTTGAGGCAGATCCGGCAGTCATGGGCGGTGTAATAAAAGAAGCCAGGGCAGACATTGGGGCAACCGGCAGCTCTTCTGCGGGGCAACCAATTGTTCATCTTACGATGAACAGTGAGGGTGCCAAGACCTGGTCTCGCGTCACCGGAGCCAATGTGGATCGCAGGGTAGCAATTGTTCTTGATAAAAAAGTTCACATGGCTCCAGTTATACGCACAAAAATTTCCGATGGTAGAACCCAGGTAGAAGGATTTGACAACATAAATGAAGCTAAGGACATCGCTATCGTCCTTCGGGCGGGAGCTCTTCCTGCTCCAGTAAACATTATTGAAGAACGGACGGTAGGACCTTCCCTCGGTTCAGACTCTATAAAGATGGGAACGCGTGCCATCCTTATTGGTTTGGTACTGGTACTAATTTTTATGCTTGTTTATTATCGTTGGTCTGGTTCTATTGCAGACTTTGCACTCATCTGGAACATTATCCTTGTTTTGTCAATCTTGGCAATGCTTAAAGCAACCTTGACACTACCAGGTATCGCTGGATTAATCCTGACAATAGGTATGTCTGTTGACGCAAATGTGATTATTTTCGAACGTATCCGTGAAGAGTTGAGAAAAGGGAAAACCGTCCGGGCTGGTATTGATAGTGGATATAAACGGGCACTGACAACGATCATCGATGCTAACGTAACCACAATACTTGCTGCATTAGTACTTATGCAGTTTGGCACAGGTCCTATAAAAGGTTTTGCCATTGTTCTATTCTGGGGAGTCACCATTAGTATGTTTACAGCCATTTTTATCACACGTACCATTTTTAACATGATAACCTCGAGGAAAGCACTTCAGACACTGAGCATATGAGATTTTTAAAAGAGACAAATATTGATTTTCTCGGGATGCGGCGTTTTGGATTCACCATTTCGCTGGCTCTCATTATTGCTGGTATGATCTCGCTTCTACTACACGAGGGACCACGTTTGAGCATCGATTTTGAAGGAGGTACCCTTGTCCAAATTCAATTTAAGCAGGAAGCACAAATTCCAGAAATTCGATCGGCTCTTGAATCTATCAATTTAGAAAAGTGTGAAATTCAGACATTTGGTTCTCCTAATGAAATACTCATTCGACTGAAAAAGACTCAGGAAACCGCTACCCTGATAGAAGATATTTCGAGTGCTCTTAAAAAATTCCTTCCGTATGAAGAACCCGATTTTCGTCGCGTTGAAACGGTAGGACCTAAAATTGGTTCTGAATTGAGCGGAAAAGCTTTTCTCACCATCCTCTCAGCCATCATCGGGATTCTTATTTACATTTCCATCCGGTTTGAATTCAAGTTCGCTATCGGTGCCATAGCTGCCCTTATCCACGATGTCGTTATTACTCTCGGAATTTTTTCCATCTTGGATTACGAAATCTCCCTCTCCATCATTGCAGCGTTCCTCACTATTGTGGGATATTCCCTGAATGATACAATCGTGGTATTTGACCGGGTTAGAGAAAATCTCAAAAAATTTAAGCAACTGCCTTATATTACCATCATCAATCAAAGCATCAATGAATCTCTCTCCCGGACGGTGATTACCTCATTAACAACGTTCATGGTCGTCTTCGTACTCTGGACGCTCGGCGGAGAGGTTATTCGATATTTCGCCTTTGCGATGATGGTTGGAGTAATTGTTGGAACATACTCTTCTATCTACATTGCTTCACCAGTGCTGGTTTTATGGCACGAAAGATTTTCCGGCTCTACCAAATAATCCCAACCACTCATCACCCCAACTTTTTTCCATCATTGACAACAGGTGCATTGTGCAAATAGTGTGGATTGATGGAGAAATGCTCCAGAGGGGAGCTCCTAGGGAGGATTAATGATCATATCTTACTTCCCAGATTTTACATTTGATATCTACCTCAGTCTGCAAGATATTACTCGCCATCCATTTGGACTGACCGAGCAACTTGACGGAGATACATATTGCACTATTATCCAGGGCAAATTTGTGACCATCTTCCAGGAGAAAACAACACAGAGATTAGCGATAGACGTTAAAGATTGTTCACCCAATGAAAAATTATCTATTCTGAACGAAATCAAACGGAAATTTGGATTGAATCAGGATATGAATGCTTTCTATCATTTTGCCAAGAAGGACCGGAATCTTGCCCCTGTTGTTGACCGGTTGAAAGGGTTAACAATGTTACAAAAATCAACCTCTTTTGAGATGCTTGTTACCGCCATCACAGATCAGCAATTAAATATTTCCTTTGCCACTAAACTGAAACAAAAATTCATTATCGAATACGGACAAAAACAGACCTATAATGAAATCGATCTCTGGACCTTCCCCACCCCTCAGAGAGTAGCTGACCTTTCTGAAGATTCGCTTCGTCAGCTGCAATTTTCAGGTTCAAAAAGCCGATATATTGTACAGCTTGCACGGAATATCGTAAACGGCAGTTATTCGTTAGATGAGTGGTCTAAACTTAGTGATGAAGATTTGATTTCCTCTCTGATGTCTATTTATGGTGTGGGTTGCTGGACGGCTGAGTATTCAGCTATGGTTGGATTTAACCGACAGGATGTTATTCCTGCAGCCGATATCGGTTTGATGCGCTCTGTCCAGCAATGCTATCACCTCCATCACCGCCCGACTGAAAAAGAGGTGCGGGAAATTGGAGAAAGTTGGAGACCCTGGCGAAGTCTAATGACCTACTATCTGTGGCACGCTTATGAATAAAACTTATAGGCAAGTTCAATCCCAAAATATTTCTCATCTAAAATATTTGGATACTTAAACGAAATAACCTATTTTTACTCCTGAATGATTACATACACCAATTTCAATTCACCCATCGGAAAAATATTCATCGCAAAA
>JACNLN010000071.1:0-4892 GCA_014381485.1 Fidelibacterota bacterium | reverse complement strand
ATTCCCTATGGTAAAACAGCTTCTTATAAGGAAATATCTGAACGAATTAGGAGTCCCCAGGCGGTTAGAGCGGTCGGTGGAGCTAACGCCAATAATCCAATTCCAATCGTGATTCCCTGTCACCGGGTTATTTCTCATAATGGCTCCCTTGGTGGATATGGTGGTGGACTGGAACTAAAACGAAAACTTCTTAAATTAGAAGGAGCACTCTAATTGTACTCTTTGATTGTACAATTCTTAATTACACAGTAACTTACTTTTAGTATCAATGGTTGGAATTTTAAAAAATATTCGAAGGAAATTGGTAGCAGGTCTGGTTACTATCGCTCCCATTGCTATTACCATTTATATCATCGTTTTCCTTTATAACTTTTTTGAAAAACCGACATCTAAATTTTTAAATAAATTTTTTGATATTCATATCCCCGGTCTTGGATTTATAATCACACTCATATTACTTATATTTCTTGGATTTTTAGTAACAAATATCCTGGGAAGGAAATTACTTCAATTGGGAGAACTGATACTAAAGCGAATTCCAATTGCAAACACCATTTATACCACAGCAAAGCAAATTACACAGGCACTCGCTGGCTCCACAACCCGGGCATTCCAGAAAGCGATTCTCTTTGAATATCCCAGAAAAGATCTCTGGACATTAGCCTTTGTCACAGGGGAATCGACAGACAAAGAAGGATGTGAATATTACCACCTTTTTATTCCAACAACCCCAAATCCTACATCTGGGTTCATGCTGATTGTAGAAAAAATTCAGACCAAAAACACCCATCTTTCTGTGGAAGAAGCAATGAAAATCATCATCTCAGGCGGGATGCTGGCACCACCGAAAAATGAGATACCCCCCAAATCTTCAAAATAAAAAATCCAGCTCGGGAAACGTTTAAGTGGGGCTAAGGAGGGTGAGATAAATCGTCTCCCGAACCGGGTGGTTATTGTGCATACACTTTCGTTATAAAAAAGTTCCCACCTGATTCTCCATTTTCTGTATATTCCAACACACATTTAAACCATCTTAAATTAATAAGACGAATGAGTATAACTTATCTTGATGGATTGCGTTTTCAACGAGTCCTCATGGCGGGTATACAGGAGGTCATCGCTGCCCGGGATCATCTGAATAAAATTAACGTGTTTCCCATACCTGATAATGACACAGGTACCAATTTAGCCTTTACATTAACAGCGATACAGAAAAGGATCAAAGAGGGTGTTTTTAATGATATCAACCAGATGAGTCAGACTGTCGCAAATTCAGCCCTTGATAATGCCCGGGGTTATTCGGGGGTGATTCTATCCTATTTCCTCTTGGGTTTTTCAGAAATCATCTCTGAGAAAATGGCTCTCACCACACAGATATTTGCACAGGCTGTGAATAACGCCAAACGATATGCCTATAATTCTCTGGTAAATCCAGTGGAAGGTACTGTTCTCACGGTGATAAAAGAATGGTCAAACATCATCCAAGAACAAAGTCAACATATTTCAGATTTCAAAGAAGTTCTCCAGCAAGGATTGGAACGAGCCAGGAAATCGCTGGCTGAGACACCTGATAAATTGAAGGTGCTTGCCAGAAGTGGTGTTGTCGATGCAGGGGGACAGGGATTTTTATATTTTCTTGAAGGAATTCAAAATTATATCAGAAGTGGTTCTATTAATAAAAACGAGAAAACGTTACTCGAGAAAGTATCACTGCCGGTAAAATTGGTAAAAAGAACATATCAATATTGCACTGAATGTTCAATCTCAGGCACAAAGATCAATTACCAAGGTTTAAAGAAAGTGTTAATGACTTATGGCAATAATGTCTTTCTGTCTGGTACTAAAAACAAAGCTAAGATACACATTCATACCGACTTACCTCAGACTATCTTTGATATTTGTCAGGACCAGGGATTAGTATCAGATAAAAAAGTAGATGACAGTTCTCTTAAATCAAACGACATACATCCACACCGTGGCTCGATAGCAATCCTGGTGGATTCCTGTTGCGATCTCCCGGAGGATATCATTGAAAAGTTGAACATTTTTGTACTGCCCATCCGACTAAATTTTGGTGACCAACATCACATAGATAAGGTATCTATCACTCATAGAGAATTTTGGGAAGAACTTCGAATCAATCCAAGTCATCCCAAAACATCTCAGCCAACCCCCGGAGATTTCCGCCGGTACTACCAGTTTTTATCCGATCATTATGAATCAGTCATAGCGATTCACTTAACAGGTAGAAAAAGTGGCACGTATCAGAGCAGTCTCGTTGCTTCGAATTTCCTGAAAAATGGATCAATTAGGGTTATTGACTCTCGGAATGTTTCCATCGGACTGGGATTAATTGTCATACGAGCGGCAGAAGCGATTAAAGAAGGGAAATCGACTGCGGAGGTTCTGGACATTGTCGAACAAACAAAACGTAACACAACTCTTTATATTGCCCTCGATTCTCTAGAAAGTGTAGTAAAAGGAGGTCGTATTTCACGTAAAAAACAATGGCTCGCCAATTTCTTGAGAATAAATCCTATACTTACATTAGACGAGTCGGGGGAGATTATTAATTCTGGAATCACCTGGGGTCGAAAAAATAAAATTTATAAGTTTTTAAACCATATTGAAAAGAAATTACCTGATCACAACAATTTCCGTGTAGGAATCGTTCATGCTGATCGCAAGGAGACAGCCCGGGATATCAAAATAAAATTTGTAAAGCTAGTTGGTGAAGATAACGTATTATTGACGGATCTTGGTCCCGGTCTTGGGGTTCATGCTGGCTCAGGCGCTGTAGGCATTGCTATTCAAACTATGGAGTAAATCAGAATGATATATTTTATAATTCTCCTTCTTCTCAGTTATCTAATCGGATCATTCCCAACCGCCATTATCAGTGGAAAGATCACTCGAGGTATTGATATCAGGGAACACGGCAGTAAAAATGCTGGAGCAACCAATGTCTTTCGGGTACTCGGGTGGAAACCAGCAGTAGTTGTGATGATTATTGATGTGTTTAAAGGGTGGTTTGCTTCAGCTTTTATCGCCACAAAGTTGTTTCAAGATCTTCCCATTCCTGATATCGCTACCGTCCAGATACTCTGCGGTTTTGCAGCTGTGATGGGACACACTTATACCATCTTTGGCGGTTTCAAAGGGGGTAAGGGTGTGGGAACATTGGCAGGAATGCTGCTGGCTCTCTTTCCAATTGCGTTTCCCCTCTGTCTGATTATATTTATCATCGCACTTTTCACTACCGGTATTGTTTCTGTTTGTTCTATCAGTGCCGCTATGTCACTGCCCATTTTCCTGTATCTGATTCCTCTGATCACCACCATTGATAGCGCACCTCAGTCCCTGCAAATTTTCAGTTTATTAATTCCCTTATTTGTCCTTTACACCCATCGGAGTAACATTAAACGGCTCAGGGAAGGAACCGAAAATCGGTTTGAAAAGGTTATGTTATTTCGGAAGAAAAAGAGAGCTGAAGATTAAAATCAAAATTTATGACCGATTCCCAAGTGCCATACTGAATTTCTCCATCGTCCCTTATAAAAACCAACTCCATAATCAATTCTGAATAACATATTTCCGGGGATATAAAAACGCACTCCTGCACCTGCACCTGCAATTGCAGGTTTTGAAAACATCCTGATAAATTTGTCATCAGCAGCTCCAACATCCACAAACTCAGCCAAAATCAATCCAAATTCGGTCCCAATAGAACTAAGGCGTTTGGGAATTATAGTTTGCCGCAATTCTATTGTGGCATTATACTGGTTTGTTCCTGTCCTATAGTTCTCATTGCTATATTTGAGTGAATCTACAACATTCCAACCACGCACCGATTCTACTCCCCCAACTGAAAGAATTCTGTAAGGAATACTTTCCCCGAAGTATTTCCGAAAATAAAGGGAGAATCCCCCCACCCAGTTCTTAGGACCAGAGATAAATGATTTATACACGCTTGATTGAAATTCCCAATATGCATTATGGGGTGAGTTATCATCCAAACCTATATCAGGTCGTATTTCCGTGAAGATCTTGACACCTTTGGTTGGATTGATGTAAATATCACGTGTATCGTACATTAGCTGAAGTTTAGCTTGAAAATAAACATGTTCTATGTCATCGGATTGAATATCGAAGTAATCAATCCATCGTTTTTCCAAACTAGTGGTTATCCACGTTTTCCAATTATAGCCAAAATATCTTCCCATCGTAATCTCACCATCCAGTTCCTGATATGTAAAAGAGAGAAAGGAATGATTAAAGACATTAAAAAGAAGATGGCTCTGTAGGGAGATGTGATCCCCTGCAATCCATGGATTATGAAACTCTACACTACCAAACTGGTTTTGACCACCGGCACCAAGGATCTCCAGGTATTCGTTCCTTCCTCGAAAGTTTTTGACCAACAACATACCACCGTAGGACCACCCCGTTTCCTCCTGATACATAATAAGTGGGACTGGGAATATCCGCCAGGTTTCCACAACATAGTAGGTAAGTATTACCTCCCCTTTGTCTGCTGGGGAAAGGTAGAATTGTACATCACTGAATATTCCTAAATTATCAATTCTGTTTCTATCCATCATGGCGATAGTTGAATCAAATGGAACTCCTACGGGGTGATGGATTTCCCGTTCAATGATGTAATTCTTTGTTAATTGATTGCCACGAATTTCAATTTTGGCTATTACTGGGGTATCAACGACTGACGAAGCTGAAGCTATACCAATCATTAATAAAACCAAGAAATATGGATAGATATTTTTCACACTTTTCTCACATAATCCGGTTGAAATTATGACTTACTTTTTTTTAAGACCATAGAAGTATTTATCCTGATCTATTCCCCGAAGATCGGGATTTACAACATCAGCCAC
>JACNLN010000051.1:7753-9433 GCA_014381485.1 Fidelibacterota bacterium | reverse complement strand
TATTTACACCCTTGGAAAAGGAAGGGTTACTATAAACGTAAAAATCAACGGTCCCGCATACGAATTGTTGGGATCCGCTATATTGGCTTGTTGGATTTTTATGTTTATCCTTCTTTATCAATAATCTTCTTGACTTCTTGGTGTAATGAAGGGATTTTATTTATTACTACATCCCACACAATATCATAGTCAATGCCAAAATAGTCATGGATTAACCTATCACGCATTCCCGCGATTGCTTTCCATTCTATGTGGGGGTGCCGTTGTTTTAACTTATGAGGAATTTTCTTTGTGGCTTCACCGATTATTTCTATGCTACGAACAAAAGCCCTTTTTAATGTTTCGTTTTCAGTGAAATCGGATTTTTCTAAATCTTTTGTCTGGATTATAAGATATTTTGTTTCATCAATTATATGATTTAAGTATTCAAATCCGGGAAATGACATATTCTACCTCTTTTATGATGTGGGGTTTTATATAGGGACTTAAGGATTCAGCAGTGACTAATTCGATATGATGTTCAAGTAACTCTTCCAGAAGAAATGAGAGATGTATAAAATTATCAAAATTCTTTTTGTTTTGATCGAATTCCACAAGTAAATCTATATCACTTTCTACGTTCTGTTCTTTCCTGACGAATGAACCAAATAATCCTAGTCTTTTTACTCCAAAGGCCAGGATTTTATCTTGATTTCTTTTGATCGCTAATAGAATATCTTTTTTGTCTCTAATCATAGCTTAATTATACCATTTTGGTAATTGATTGACAATTATTGGTTATTTTTTATCTAGCAATATCTACGTTTCCCTTTGTACCAACAAGTACTCCTTGGAGTCAGAATGATGTAAAATAGTTTACAAGTTCCGGATGACATTGGAATAAAATCATAAACCAACAAAGGTGAACTATTATGAATCATAACAAAATAAAGTTAATGGAAGGAAACAATACGTACAAGGAAAAATAATCATTGGAACAACAACTGGAATAAGTCTGAAGACGAAAGTTTATTTCCTCAAAGAAGCCTTTGTGAAGAGGTACGCAGGGATATCGACATCAAATTCAATTGATTCAATAATTAATTCCGTACCTTCTCCTTTGGATAAAGCATCTTTGAAAATAATCCGTTTGGGATACCAGCGTTGATTAACCTGAAACACTTCCTCTATTTCGGCAGTTTTCAGTAGTTTCCCGCTTTTGGCATAACGGTCCTCTCTCAGCGCTAACATACGCTCTTTATCCACCCAAATTTTACGGGAATGGTAAGCCACATCATCAACCCTGGCTGTGAGTTCTAACACCCAGCAATCGCGCTCACGAAAGGCTTCTGATCCCAGGACTTTGGCGCTGTAAGTATCGGTAAGGCTGCGATCTTCCATCATATCCTCATATGAAAAATCGGAACCCATCATGGATTGGCGCAGCATATGACCAGCAATCCGGATAATGCGGTCCGATTGTGGAGAGTACATCCATAACTGGTCACCCAGTTTCAACATCTTTGTCCCTTTTTCGCGAGCTGGCGCAAGATACTCACTGAAAGATTTATCCGATCCTTGAATCCAGGATTTGGAAGTCATGGTACGATCACTGCGACGTCCATGAATGATCATAGTGGTTGTGGCAGAACGATTACCGGCGACGGTATTTTCATCAATCCTTTCCAGGATTTCAGCACC
>JACNLN010000051.1:2644-7342 GCA_014381485.1 Fidelibacterota bacterium | reverse complement strand
ATAATCACACTTCCAATTCCTTAAACAGTTGTGCCGTCTGCCGTTTATAAATCCCGAACCCGGATAAAGCGGTACCCAAAACAGTAGAAAACAAACCGGGAATAAAACCAATATAATAGGTTTCGCTGGTAACTTCAGCGCGGATAACTGCGGGAAACATCATATTTATATTTTTCATCAATGAACTAATATCAACCCCCGGGGTCTGCAGCCAATAAGCCGACCCCAATCCAAGCGTGGTTCAAAAGACAGAACCCGCCAATCCAACCAATACCGATTCATAAATCATAGAACGATACACATGTCCTTTATGCTCACCAATGGCCAGACGGAGACCTACTTCTCCATAGCGCCGCAACCCGCCCAGCAGACCGACATTCCAAAGAACGATAGACATTACCAGAACAAAGATGAAGATTAGTATCCCGGAAAAATTCTGACCCATATCCAGATAGTCAGCCAAATTGCTTAACTCTTTCAGTTTCCCCATGACTGGCGCAAACTCATCTTCCACTCCGTTATAGTCAGCATTAAACCGGTCTATAATTACAGCTGCCTTTTCATTATCATAAATCCTGTTTTCAAAATAACCCAAAATTTCTCCGGAAGCATCCGTCATATTCAACGCTTCCTGAATGTCGGTGATGTCCGCAATTATGGCGCCGCGGTCCATGACGGTAACACCAAAACGAATCGTGCCGACCACAGTGAAATTGTACATGGTCATACTGCCATACATGGTGGACGTGAGCAAGGTAGCCGTTTCGCCAAGTTGCACTTCCAGCTTCTGTGCCAATTTATCGCTGATTAGGATTTCACCGGGATTCTGTGGCAACCGTCCGCTGACTACCGCTTTTTGAATATTCAGTATTTCGATTTCGCTACTCCCGGGCGATAACAGATCGACGCCCATTCCGAATACCGGTCCCTGGGAACGCGTTTCACCATTTTCATCAGGAATGTCCAATAATCCCCCAAATTGAATTCGCTTCACCCATGTCATTTCCGGATACTGCTGCTGAAGATCAGCCGTGATTTGATCTACACCAAGCAAAGCAAGGTCGTTGGGCTTCTGATCCGCATTTTCGGCATAAGCCCGACTCATCACCTTCACGTGTCCGGTTGAAAATCGTGCGGTGGAATCAATCAAATCACTGAAAACACCTTGGATGTAGGCATGAAAGAAAACGGTAATCCAGACACCAATAGCCACAATCAGAATGGGGAAAAAACTACGTTGGCGATCCCGAAGCAATCCGTTTATTAAAAATTTAATCATTATTGAGCTACTCAATGAACCGCCAATTAACGCTAATTTTCGCTAATGGCAAAAAGCTGTTTTCTACAATATTTGATATTGTGTTTTTCATATTTTTACAGTTTTGCCTTTCGGAGTGGACTCATTAGTAAACCTCTGACAATGGGAATTTGTAAATACATTTTAAACCTTTTTTACATTTGCGTACATTGGCGTAATTCGCGGTTTTTTCACTGGATTTTCCCCCTAATGGCATCGGTGGGTTTCATTTTGGAAATTCGACGGGTAGGCAGGTAACTGACAATCGTAGTGGTGATCAATACGATCAGGGTGGTGCCAAGAACCAGACCTATGCTGTATGCGGGATAAATCGTTTCCGCAATGGTCATTCCGAAATCATCTGTTGCTCCCGGCATGGCCCAACCGACAGAAGCCTGATAAGCTAGTAATGGAAATCCATAAATCGCTGCTAAAATCGCTGCCAGTACAGAATGCGCGGCGCCTTCCACCGTAAACAGGGCGATGACCTGATTTTGCGTCATTCCCAACGCAATGTGAGTACCAATTTCTTTTTGACGTCGAAAGATTGACAAGACTTGAGTATCGAAAATCGCCAGCATGGCTAATGACATCAAGATTAAAAACATAATATACCCACCGACAGATTTCATTTCAATCATTTCCCGTATTTCGGTCAACAAAAAATAATGATCTTTAAAATCCCATCCAACGATCGACCCGTAAAACCCGGTTTCTTGCGCTGTAACCAGAATAGTTGCTTCTCCATCTAACTGCATCATTTTCTGATGCTTTTGCAGGGGAATCCACAAAATGCCTGCATCCAGCGTTGATACATTGGTTTTGAAAATATGGACAATCATGACTTCGGCGGCATCGAAAGTTCCGTTGGCATCTCTCCAGCGTATGGTCACAAAATCGCCGATTGCCAGGTTATTATTTTTTGCATTGCGTGTGCCGATCATGGCGGCAATTTCATCGTTTTCGGTTACCAATTCGATTGATGGTAATTCTATGATTTTCTGGCCGGGGTCGATGCCCTTCAGCAAGATATTCTGAATACGTCCCTCAGGATACATCGTCGCTTGCGATATGAGAATTGGCGTTAGTTTTTCTTCAGCAACTGCCCGTTCCGTGGCATCAGATAACCGGGCATGACTTTCTTCAAACGTGAATGGATCATAAGGGTCATAATTTTCCTGCCAGTATTGTCCGCCGCCAATTTCCCATTCAATCGTATCCCGTCGAGCCTGCTGATCCCAGCCGTTTAAAATTCCCTTTTGCCAGATAATTACTACGAAGGAAAGGGATAAAACAAACACGTTCAGCCAGGTGCGTAATTTTGCGCCCATAAGATTTCGATAGGCTAATTTTAATGCTAATAACACGATACCTCCTCTACTTACCGGTTACGGTTTCATCGCCAACCACTTGCCCGTCTTCCAGGCTTATCTTTCGCCGTATATACTGTATCACCTTTTCATCGTGAGTGGCAAAAATGAATGTGGTGCTCAACTCCTGATTCAGCTTTTCCATGGTTTGCAGAATATGATGGGAATTTTTTGCATCCAAGTTGGCGGTGGGTTCATCGGCCAGGACAATCTTCGGTGATTTGACCATCGCTCTGGCAATAGACACCCTCTGACATTCGCCGCCAGATAATTGAGCCGGGCGTGATTTCAACTTATCTGTTAAGCCCACCCATTCTAGCGATTGCAAGACCGTCTGTTTCCGTTCTTCGGCAGACATCTTCAAGAGTAGTAGGGGCAATTCCACATTTTCATAAACGGTATACACCGACAGCAGGTTGTAGGTTTGGAAGATGAATCCCAAATGATTATTCCGCAGGTCAGCCGCCTTTTTCGGGGTGAGTCCACTGATGGACTGCCCTAAAACCTTGGCTTCTCCCCGGGTAGGAACATCCAGGGAACCGATAATATTCAAAAGGGTGGTTTTTCCTGAACCGCTGGGGCCAACCACACCCGTGAATTCACCGGCATTAAATGTTAAATTGATATTTTTTAGAGCCGTGAATTCACGTTTTCCCATAGGGAATGTTTTTACCAAATCATTGACGGTGATTAATACATCATTGTTCATTATTCAATCCTTTAACTATAAGGTTCATTGTAGATGAGAAAAATGGTGATATTTCATAACGATTCATCCTAAAAATTATAAATGATCATAAACAAAATTCCCGAACTACCAACCATCTCAACGGATGAACTGGTTTCTAACAAAGTCGTGTCTTTTGAGTTCCAGTAACCGCTGAGATACAGAGACAGCATATCTAAATTTCTTTGCCAACTGACGTAGTGAATTGTACTACTGCTTGTCCAATTATAAAAACTAAAAAAAGAGAACTGGTCAAAAATTCCAAAAGGATACGTTGTCGTAATTCCCGAGATTTTAAATGTTTCCACCTGATGAGTAAGTTCTGTTCCGTTAGTTGTGTACAAATGTTCCGTAAGAATGTATAATCCATTCCTGATTGGGAGAGTGTAGTCCATTCCGAGAGAATGAGCAGAGTGAAAGTGTTGGCTGCCATTCTGGAATAAAAATTGGGAAGTAGAAGATTCAAGCCAGATTCCAATCCCAATATCCCAGATTCCATCGAGAGCAATCCGGTTTTCTTCACCTTCATTTATAGTCTGATTAACATTATCGCTAATCTTGCGGTGGTGCAGAGTAAATGCAAATTCTCCGTTATAGAAAGGATGCTGAATTCTTCCCCCGAATTCCGGAGTCTTTTTATTTGTTGGAATATATTCCCACCCTTTTACATCTTTATTTCCATAAAGAGACCAGAACCAGATATTTGCATTGTTCTGAAAATCGTATCGGAAACGAATACCATGAATTCCTTCGGTTAAATGTAACGGATCTTTAGGATCCAATTGATCAAACCACATGAGAGGTCTAAGAATTTTACAGGGACCAAAGTTAATTTGTTGGAGACCGATGCGTCCCTCAAGTTGATCGGTTGAGTATCGAATCCACCAACGGTATGGTTTTAGTTCGGTTACTTTTTTGATCTGTTGGAAATCGTTGGGGGGGAAGGATGTGTATAAATTTGTTGAAGCTTCAAATTGAATATGGGAAGAAATTGGAATCTCCAGAGACGGTATACCTCGAAATCCGAATATTGTTGTATTGGAATCGTCACTATTATCAATATATTGGCACCATCCTGACAGCATTCCTGAAAATTCATATGGAATTCCAAAAATGGTTGAAAAGGAAAGAATGAGAATAAAGAGTGAGAATTTTTGGAGGTTAGTCATTATCTGTATTTTCCTTTATACCCATAATTCCATAGGAAAAAATACTTTAAATAACATATACTAATTTTACGAACAATTTTTTGAAGTTCGCATTCCCTTTTAAGCAGAGTGCTATGGAGTAAAATGCCTGTCTGG
>JACNLN010000051.1:0-2456 GCA_014381485.1 Fidelibacterota bacterium | reverse complement strand
GTGTCTTGATGTCATTAATGTACAATAATTTTTATCCGACAAATATTCTTTATAAACAGAAAAATATCTTCTAACTTTGTATAAGATTAAACAGTAACAGGTCAGTTAAAATATCTCACCCAAAAAAGGAGGTGATCGTGAACCCATCAAGAGAAAAGTTTTATCGAGGATTATTCTTTGTCGCTGCCATCTATGACGTCGTTTTGGGGGTAATATTTACTTTTTTTTACAAGTTCGCATTTAAGTTAATTGGAATCCCTGAAAAGTTACCGGAATTTGAAGCATATATTTCTTTAATTGGTGCCTTTCTATTTGTTATAGGAGTAGCGTATTATCTGATTTACCGCGGGGATTTGTGGAAGAATTACGATTTGATTATTGTGGGTACTCTTTATAAACTTGCCTATTGTTCAATAGTTTTTTACTACTTTGCAATAGGGAATTATCCACATATTATTTTTGTCACTGTTTTTGGTGTGCTTGATTTAATCTTCTTTATCTTAATGCTGGAATGTCTTATTTTTCTTAAAGCTAATCCTCGTCCTCACTTAAAATAATCAGGGAGGTGAAATTTATTAAGAGGGTTATTTTTTCTATTTCCTTGCGAATGAATGAACAATATAGCGAAAAGTTCAACACCAACTTTATTGGATATTGTTAAACACCTATTTTTTCTGGCAATATTTCTTACATAAATAAAATACTGCTTAAATAGGTAATATATGGTAAAATAAAATCGTGACTGAGTCTATTTATAAGCGGTTTTTTAGATTAGTATATCCTTTTTGGCCAATATTATTATTGTCCGGTGTAGCCTCAATTATTTATGTGGTTTTCAACAGTCTGAGTGTGTGGCTCACTGCTTCTTTAATCAATAATATCCTTTCTGATTTTT
The DNA here is from genome assembly GCA_014381485.1 of Fidelibacterota bacterium. GTDB lineage: Bacteria > Fidelibacterota > Marinisomatia > Marinisomatales > CAZVFT01 > JACNLN01. Next base: position 1,561 of record JACNLN010000051.1, on the reverse strand, counting down.
CTAAAATCGTTGCTGAACAGTCAGCTTGGGAAACGGCAACAGATTTATCGGTGAATGAACAGTTGAAGTACTTCACCAATAAAATAGTTTTGCGGGCAGATCCTGTTCAGTCTCTAAAAGTTTTGTGTATCGTTATTTTATCTGTTTTCTTTATGAAAAATATATTTTTGTACATTAAAAATATTTTAACGACCCGCATTCAGCTTTCATTGGTGACCGATATCCGTAACCGATTGTACGAGCACATTCATTCCCTTTCCATGCGGTATTTTGATTCTAAAAGTACAGGTGAGTTATCTTCTATAATCATAAATGATGTTGGAGTAATGCAAAATGCTTTGACAACGACTTTCCAGAAACTGATTGTGGAACCAATTAATATTCTCGTTTTCATGACAATTCTGTTCGTTATTAGTTGGAAACTTACCCTGATTGCTCTGATTATCGTACCTTTAACCGGGGTCTTGTTCATTAGTATCGGAAGAAGTATGCGTAGAAAATCCCGCCGGACACAGAAAAAAATCGCTCGAATTATGGATATTATAACAGAAACGATATCATCGATGAGAATAATCAAAACTTTTTTCACTAAAGATAGAGAAATAAATGATTTCAAAAATGAGAGTAAAAAATACTTTCACTTACTATTTAGGAGGGCTAAGCTGGGGAAATTAGGCAGTCCCGTTACGGAGATGTTAGGAGTTATTATAGGGGTTATTCTATTGTGGATTGGGGGGGTAGAGGTGATCGTTAAGCAAACACTGACCCCAGAAGATTTTATCAGATTCATTCTAATACTATTTTCGGTTTTAGCACCTATTAAGCAGTTAACCAGTGTGAACATACAAATTCAGAAAAGCCTTGCTTCCGCAGAAAGAGTGTTTAATGTAATTGATATAAAACCGCACATTGTCGAGATTAAAAACCCAATTGAAATTAGTTCTTTTAATAAAGATATTGTATTTAACAACGTTTCCTTCCACTATGATACAAACAATGAAAAAGTATTGGACAACGTTTCTTTTCGAATCAGCAAAGGAGAAATCGTTGCTTTAGTGGGACCAAGCGGTGCTGGTAAATCTACCATTGCTGATTTAATTCCTCGATTTTATGATGTCAAAGAGGGGTTTATTTCTATCGATGGGCAGGAAATCAGGAATTTGAAGATTAAATCATTGCGAAACTTATTCGGAATCGTTAGCCAGGAAGTGATTCTATTCAATGATTCTGTAAAGAACAATATTAAATATGGATTAAGTAAGGTTGATGGAGATCAAATCGTTACCGCTGCTGAAATGGCAAATGCGAGGGATTTTATTGAGAAGATGCCATTAGGTTTTGATACAGTGATTGGGGAGAGAGGAGTTAAATTATCAGGTGGACAAAAACAACGAATTGCCATTGCACGTGCAATACTAAGAAATCCTCCAATTTTAATATTGGATGAAGCGACATCATCTCTTGATACTGAATCGGAAAAACTTGTTCAAGAGGCTATTGAAAATCTTATGAAAGATCGAACAGTTATTGTTATTGCCCATCGATTGTCAACTGTAGTAAA
>JACNLN010000096.1 GCA_014381485.1 Fidelibacterota bacterium | reverse complement strand
CACAATCTATTGGTAGTCATCTGACCAAGAACTCCTCTCCCCTGGTCAGAGAGGACAATGGAGAGGGGGTTCATTAATATTCTTACTTACCTTTCCTTCTGAATGATGTAGGTCATTAAAATAAGTATTATGCTGACTTAATTTCTTCTCCTTATTTCCCCTATACCCTATACCTTATACCATTATTAAAATAGCTGCTCCAATATTATAAATTACTGCGAAATTTACATTATTTATTCAATAATCTGGTAGCTCTGGATACTACCTCTGCAACACTAAAACCAAATTTTTCACAAATGGTTTCTCCCGGTGCCGACACCCCAAACCTGTCAATTCCTATGACATCCCCGGAACTGCCCACATACTTGTACCATCCAAGTGTACTGCCTGCCTCTATAGCCAATTTGGGGACGTCAGGTGGTAATATAGATCGCTTGTATTCCTCAGGTTGTTTTTCGAACAGTTCCCACGAAGGCATGGAAACAACGGAAGCCTTGATGCCGATGTTTTTCAACTCAATCTGAGCATCCAAAGCCAGATGAACTTCAGATCCTGTGACGACAAGAAAAATATCCACCCCGGTTGGGTCAGATTCCGATAATAGATAAGCTCCTCTGGCAACACCGCCCTCTATTGTATAGCGCTCCCGATCAATAACAGGCAACTTCTGTCTTGTAAGAATGAGAGCTACGGGGCCAGGAAGTGTTAATGCAAGGCGCCAGGCTTCTGTAGTTTCATTGGCATCAGCAGGACGTATCACAGTGAGTCCGGGAATCGTTCGGAGTGACATCAACTGCTCAACGGGTTGATGAGTTGGACCATCTTCCCCAACGCAAATACTATCATGAGTAAAAATAAAAATGGATCTCGTCTGCATCATAGCCGCAAGCCGAAGAGCTGGACGCATATAATCAGAAAATACTAAAAATGTCCCCGTATAGGGGAATATTCCTCCATGCAGGGCAAGGCCGTTGGTGATAGCTGCCATGGCATGTTCTCGAACTCCAAAATGCACGTTGGGTCCCCAGGTGTCATCAATACCAAACAGAGATTTCCCCAGCTGCATCGTTTTATTTGAAGGAGCAAGATCAGCTGACCCCCCAACGAGATTATCCATTTTTTCAGCCAGAACGTTCAATACCTTCCCCGATGCAGATCTCGTTGCTAACGGTCCATCCTCAAGGTTAAAAACGGGGAGGTTATCGTCCCAATCTTCTGGTAAAGCCCCTTTGATGGCTTTTTCAAATTTCAATGATAAATCAGGATGTTCCCTTCGATATCGTTCCATCAGCTTCTGCCATTTCGCTTCTTCCTCAGCACCGCGATCTACCGCCTGGCGGAAACGGATTAATGCTTCCTCGGGAATATAGAAGTCCTTATCCAGTGGCCAGCCCAATGATTTTTTTGTTTTTTTAATCGCTTCCGGTCCAAGAGGTTCACCGTGTGCCGATGCAGAATCTTGCTTCGGGCTTCCAAAACCTATATGCGTTCTGACCATAATTAAAGAGGGTTTGTTAGTCTGCTTTCTCGCAATACGAATCGCCTTCTCAATCGCTCCCAAATCGTTTCCATCGGGAATCCGCTGAACGTGCCAGCCGTAAGCCTCAAAACGCTTTCCCACATCCTCCGTGAAAGATAGATGTGTCCCCCCATCAATGGTGATATGATTATCGTCGTAAAGATAGATAATCTTCCCTAACTTCCATGTTCCCGCCAGAGATGCTGCTTCAGACGACACGCCCTCCATAAGATCTCCATCGGATACAATAGCATACGTATAATGATCAACGATTGGATAATCATCACGATTGAATTTATCAGCTAAAAATCGTTCTGCCATAGCCATCCCCACGCCATTTGTAAACCCTTGTCCCAATGGTCCTGTCGTTGTTTCCACTCCAACCGTAACTCCAAATTCTGGATGCCCGGGTGTCCTGCTTCCCCATTGTCGAAATTTCTTAATCTCTGCCAGTGGTAATTCATATCCCATAACATGCAATAGGGCATACAGCAGCGCTGATCCGTGCCCCGCAGACAGAACGAACCGATCTCGATTAAACCAGTTAGGATTTTTGGGATTGTGCCGAAGAAATCGATCCCACAACAGATAAGCCATAGGGGCAGCTCCCAGTGGCAGTCCAGGATGCCCGGAATTTGCAGCCTCCACCATATCTACTGCCAAACATCTAAGACTGTTTACACATAAATCGTTAACTTTTTTTGAATTCAATTCATACTCCTTATTCTAATATTTTCTTTAAAAATAGTCCTGTGTAGGAATTCTTAACCTTTGCCACATCCTCTGGTGTTCCCTGAGACACAATGCGTCCGCCCTCATCCCCACCTTCAGGTCCAAGGTCTATAATCCAATCCGCTGTTTTGATGACATCAAGGTTATGCTCTATGACAATAACCGTATTTCCTTTTTCCACCAACCGATTTAATACATTTAATAGCATTCGTACATCCTCGAAATGTAATCCGGTAGTCGGTTCATCAAGAATATAGATGGTTCTTCCTGTTCCAATTTTTGAAAGCTCTGTAGATAATTTTACCCTCTGAGCTTCCCCGCCAGAAAGCGTTGTGGCCTGTTGGCCAAGATGAATGTAGCCAAGCCCCACGTCCTTCAGGGTTGTTAACTTTCTCTTTATGGCCGGAATATTAATAAAAAACTTCAGGACTTCATCCACCATCATATTCAGAACATCTGCGATAGTCTTTCCTTTGTAGGTAATTTCAAGCGTTTCCCTGTTATAGCGCAACCCTTTACACTCTTCACATTGCACATAGACATCAGGTAAAAAGTGCATCTCTATTTTCCGGATGCCATCACCCCTGCAAACTTCACATCGACCTCCCTTTACATTAAATGAAAATCTACCCGGCTTATACCCGCGAATTTTCGATTCCGGTAATTTAGAATAGAGTTCCCGAATGTGGGTAAAAACCCCCGTATATGTTGCTGGATTAGATCTGGGGGTTCTACCAATAGGTGACTGGTTAATGCTCACAACTTTATCAAGAAAGAGCGTCCCATCGATGGAATCATACCGTAATGGTGTTTTTCGAGCACTGTGGAGTTCCCTTGCAAGAATTGGATATAATGTTTCATTTACCAGCGTACTTTTACCTGAACCAGACACTCCCGTGACACATATAAATTTTCCAAGAGGAAATTCAATATTTACATTTTTCATGTTATTTCCCTTAGCACCGCGTAAAATTAAATTTTTCCCAATTCCATTTCTACGTTCTGCAGGGACTTCAATTTTTCTACTGCCCCTAATGTATTCCCCTGTGATAGATTCCCCATCCGCAGGTAACATTTCCGGAGGGCCTTCGAAGATAATGTTTCCTCCAGATTCTCCGGCGCCTGGACCCATGTCGATAATATAATCCGCAGATTCTATTGTCTCACGGTCGTGTTCAACAACCAGTATGGTATTACCAAGATCTCGTAATTTTGTTAGAGTGGAAATTAGCCGCTTGTTATCCCGCTGATGCAGGCCAATGGACGGCTCATCTAAAATGTACAGCACCCCCACCAATTGTGAACCTATCTGGGTGGCTAATCGGATTCTCTGAGACTCCCCCCCTGATAACGTTGACGAACTCCGATCCAGCGTAAGATAGTCCAGCCCCACATTCATTAAAAATTGTAATCTCTCCCTCAGCTCTTTAAGAACCTGCTTTGCCACCTGATGTTTTAATTTACTTAATGATAGTTCCTCAAAAAAACGCGATACATCTTTAATTGACATATTCGATACTTCACCAATCGTCTTACCTCCCAATATAACAGCAAGACTCTCTTTTCTAAGGCGTGCGCCATGACAGTCTGGACATGGTTGCATGCTCATATACTGTTCAATCCAGTAACGTACCCCGCCAGATCTGGTCTGATGATATCGTCTTTCAAGATTATTGATGACCCCTTCAAAACCGCCTGAATATTCCCCTGAAAATCTATCGGATTTATATGTCATTTTTACAATATCTCCTCGGGTGCCCCAGAGCAGCGCTCTTCTCGCCTTAGCTGGCAGTTTATACCATGGCGTAGTAAAATTAAACCCATAATGCTTCGCCATACTTTTTAAAATTGCACTGTACCAGCTCCCTCTTGGCTGCTCCCCCAAAGGTGCAATCGCGGCCTGAATTAGAGATTTTCGTTTATCCGGCACAACAAGGTCTGGATTAATCGTCATCTGTGATCCAAGACCATCACAGGTATTGCATGCGCCATATGGTGAATTAAATGAAAACATCCTTGGGGAAAGTTCTTCAAGACTTACTCCACACTTGGGACAGGCAAACGTTTCACTGAACAGATGCTCATCTTTCGGAAGTATATTTACAATAACAAGTCCCGAGCCCACCTTTAGCGCCAATTCAATAGATTCGGTTAAACGCTCTTTTATCTCATTCTCCAGTACAATCCGATCAACAACTACCTCAATGTTGTGTTTCTTATCCTTATGCAAAATGATTTTATCAGATATTCCACGAATTTTACCATCAACCCTAACCCGTAAAAACCCTTTGCGTTTTATTTCCCTGAACACCTCTTTAAACTGTCCCTTTCTTCCGCGAACCACCGGTGCCAGAATGTGTAATTTCGTATCTGCTGGAAATTTCATCACTGCATCCACAATCTGTTGAACTGTCTGGCGCTGGATAGGATCACCGCATTTCCAGCAATACGGCTCCCCAACTCGGGCATAAAGGAGTCTAAGGTAGTCATGGATTTCAGTAATTGTGCCTACCGTAGACCTGGGGTTTCTCGGTGCCGCCTTCTGCTGGATTGAAATGGCAGGAGAAAGACCCTCGATGTAGTCCACATCTGGCTTTTCCATTAGTCCTAAAAACTGGCGGGCATAGGCAGAAAGAGATTCAACATAGCGGCGCTGACCTTCAGCGTAAATGGTATCAAACGCCAGGGAAGATTTGCCAGATCCTGAGAGTCCTGTGATTACAACAAACGTATTTCTCGGGATCTCAACATCGATGTTTTTTAAATTATGCTCCCGAGCACCCCGAACGACAATCTTATTCTGATTCTTCCTCATTGAGATAACTAATAAATTAGTTAAATATGGTTCCCTTTCAAAAAAGAATCTTGAAATATTGCGCTTAACAAAGCAATTAAAATAACAACAAATTATTTGGGAAAGTCATTTAACCTAACCTATTCATCAGCTTTTTGATTGTTGATAATACAATAATGGTACTTGAGTATGTTACCGTCAATAAAACGTAAATATGTAAAACGTAAACAGGAACTATTACGTAATTACGTTTTAAATAATTATTTTGCTTTATGATTTCTCTATCCATTATTATTCTGGAAGTTAGGACGGTTAGTACTTCTCTAGTGAATTTTCCAGGTTAATGAAGATTAAGGGGTTACGCCTGATATTTATTACTCCAGCATGGATTAATCCTATGAATCGGACTTTGCTCCAATGGAATAAAAAAAGATTCCACAGGGTAAACTCGAAAGCGACAAGGGAGCGTTGAGTTGAGAACGATTGTGCCAGTTGCCCCTCCTTGCCAAGGAGGGGATAAAGGGAAGGTCTTTCAACAAAAATCACCCTCCATTCCTACTCATTGCTGATCAGTTGAAAGTCTGACGGAAAAATGAGAAAATTGTCTAAATCGCAAATGATACAGATCAGACAAATCAGCGCAATCACCATTCAATTGACATATTTTCGGTTGAGAACGTACATCACACACCCCGTCCCGAAGGCTCGGGACACCCCTCTCGGAGAGGGGACTCATATAGCAGCACGAGGTCGCACGTACCACTATTCTTAAATCAAGTTTCCTCCTCTGTCGGATTCTTAACTCAAGTCCTATAATTCTCTTTTTTTCATACGACTATCCATTGCCAGTTCAATAATAGATTAACTATTCACAGTTAAGAGAGGGTTATCTCAGAGAGACTACGGAACACCCCTGACCAATTAAGATAAAAAAATCTCTCAGGATGCTGTGCCCTTCACGCCATACTATGTTTTCAGTTTATTTAAAAGTAAATGTGGAAAATCACCAAATATCCCATCAATGCCCATTTTTAATAGCCAGTTTATAGTCGGTTGATTGTTCACCGTCCAGACGTTTATTTTAAGTCCCTTCCTTCTGGCAAACCGCATAGAACCTTCATTAACCAAATCCACACAGGGATGAAATAAATCCGGATGTACCAGATTAACAAATAACGGTTTTTTTAATAGAGGAGGAACGCTTTCTACATCCCAAATGTAGGCGGTGATGATGGTTGAATCCCGCCATTTGACAAGACCAATAACCAGGGGATTAAAACATGAAATAATCGTTCTGTGATGCATCTTGTTTCGTTGAATTGTTTTTACAACAGCATCTGCCATTGATTTATCAAAAATTTTTCGTGTTTTTATCTCAATATTGATGATGAGATCATCAGGAAGGTCTTCTATAACCTCCTCTAATAGGGGCATCTTGGTGGGTGAATAATCATCAAATTTAACACCGGCATTGACATTAACGAGATCAGCGGATGTCTTTTCATCAATGTATCCAAAACTATCCGTTTCCCTTTCCAGATCTATGTTATGAGAGCAAACCAGCTTACCATCTTTCGTTCCCACAACATCAATCTCTATTGCAGATAATCCTGATGACACAGCATTTTTATATGAGGGGAGGGTATTTTCAGGTGCTTCCTTAGGGGATCCGCGGTGTCCAATTTTTAACGGTCCGTTTTGATACAGATGACTGACATCTAACGGCGACCAGAAAAACAGATGCTTTATCAGAATAATTCCAAGTAAGACGAAAATTACCAGTAAAACTTCCATGTCAACCTATTTCGTTGGAACCAGTACCAGCTTTTTATAACCTGTGGATCTTATTGTAGATTCATTAAAATGTGTTGTGCGATATTTTCCTGAATGATAAAGAGGGGCTTGATCGTCATAGTGAGGACTTCTGGGCAGCCCGGACTGGCCGGTTGGGATGATAAATTGTGTCTCGTCCAAATTTGAAAAATCGACAATCCTACGAAATGACGGTCCGTTTACCTGATCGAAAGGATCATAAAGAAGGTACTCTCCATTGTTCACCGTGGTGCTGGCACCTCCCTGCTCAAAGGAGCCCACATTAAATCCAAAGAAAAAATCAATTAACGCACTTTTCTTGCCAATAAAGTGGTTATGAGTCAGCTTATGCAATTTCCCCCAAGACCAGTTTGCTGGATTTTTCCCCAACATATTTTCTATATCCTTAACAACTTCGACAAGAGACAATCGAAGGATCTCGTTCATCTCCTCAGTGATATCTGTGGTTTTAACATTATCAAACCAGGAGGAATACTTTTTCCTTAAAATGAATCGAATATTTTTAAAGGACATACTCGGGAGGCTTAGCCAATTTTTATAACATTTTTCACCTATCAGGTCCATTTCGTCTGCATAAATATTCCTGAGCAACCGAAGAAAGGCGGCATTGAACACAGCTGCCTCTGCCGAATTCGGTAAGTGATTGCCATCCCAACTCTCCAGCAGTTCAATAGAATATTTGAGGTTGTTATTGTCAATCTGCTGCTCATCAAAAGCATTTACAAAATATGGAGCGATCTCCCTCGCGAAGGGGGAAACCACATCTGTCTGCACTTCTTTTATATCGGGAACAGTAATATTTTCTCTATCTCCTAACATTTCCCATATCCTTTTGGCTCGTGAGGGATCCTCCCAGAAGTTTGAAATGTAATAAGGATATGAATCATCAATTACTTTATTGTTTGCGGTGATGATAATTCCCCGCTCAGGATTAAGCAGATATGGTTCTTCATCAAATGGGACAAATCCTGACCAATCCCATTCAGACGATTCACCTGAAACTGGAATAAGGTTCTTGCCCCCTTTCCTGATGGGAATTTTTACAAAAGGACGCCATCCGATATTGCCTGCAGTATCAGCATAGACAACATTTTGTCCCGGAATTGAAAAGTTTTTGGCAGCTTCTGTAAAATCATCCCAGTTCTTCATCAAGTTCAGCTGCATGATGGCATAAATTTCATCTGCTACCTCATGACCTCCCCATCGCATGGAGACAACCATTTCCCCTTCTTTCAGTAGAGGGTGTATATCACTAATGATAGGACCATGTATTGTTTCACGAATTGTAATGATTTTTTCACTGCCGCCCTTTATTTTAATAACCTCTTCCCTGACAGCCATATTCCACCATTCACCATCATGCCAATATTGGTTGTTATTATCAGGATTGATTCTCTCAACGTAAAAATCTACATCATCCACCATCAGATTGGTGAATCCCCATGCACAGGCTTCATTCTGGCCCAGAATTGGCACAGGAATCCCTGCCAGACAGGCTCCGCTGGTATTGAACCTGCCGCCAACCAGATGCATCTCATACCACGTAGCTGGCTGCTTGAAAGGAAGGTGTGGGTCATTCGCAAGTATAGGCTTCCCAGAAGCCGTTCGGCTTCCTGAAATGACCCAACTGTTGGATCCGAGCTGGTGTCCTCTCGTTTGAATCATGTCCCGCAGTTTTCTGTCCTGTTCCGACATGGCATCCCACAATAAACCAAATAACTTGCCGGCTTCTGGAACGATTATTGGGTGATCTTCGGGATATTCAGGCCATAATTCACGTAACTTCTCTTCACCGTACATATAAGCTATCTGACCCATCACAATCTCTAGTTTCCACGAAAAAGTCAGATTGTGCCCCATTAACCTTTCATATCCAGCCACCGTCTCCGGTTTCCAGCGAAGGGGTTTAATTCCAAGCATCTTAAATTCCACTGGCAAATCATTACCTATCGCACCAATATAAGCATTTATTCCTTTACAGAAATTTTGGGTTATTTCCAAGGCATCTGGATGCATCTTATTTGCCGCTTTTTTCCCCATTCGAGGTATCCCCCAGGTGCGGAGATAAATATCTCTCTCAATAGCGTCTTCACCAAAAAGTTCTGACAATCTTCCCTCTGTGGCTGCTGCAGTAATGGTCATCTGGAACAGTCTTTCTCTGGCAGTAATATAACCAGCGGCATAAAACAGGTCGTGTTCATTTCCAGCATAAATATGCGGTACCTTGTAATCATCAAAATAAATTTCTACAGGATTTATCAGTCCCTCAATCTCAACTTCCCCTTCATACAACGGCAGAGGATAGTAGAAATAGAGATAAAAAAACATAAGGGCAATCAGTAATGCCGAAAGAATTGCTATACCAATTTTGGTAACCAATTTCATTTTATACTACTTCTCTTCAGTCGCAAGCCTGACCGGTTTTATCGCCTGACTACTGGCAAACTTAACAAGCTCAGACCTCCCCTTTCCGAAGGAACTTCTGCGGAGTAATCCCCTCCTTACTAAAGAAGCGAAATTGTCCAGTCTGCTCTGTCGCTTCGAACATCAAGATAGAAGGTTATGCTTACCTGCTCGATGAAAAGCATTTCCCCTGTAAATCTCCTCTCCCTCGAGGGGAGAGGATTAAGGTGAGGGTGATTATTCAAC
>JACNLN010000211.1 GCA_014381485.1 Fidelibacterota bacterium | reverse complement strand
CAATTGTTGGGATAACAATTTAATTATAAAATCTGTCTGTTAGATTGATAAAATATGTCTGTTTAAGGAAGAAAATAATCAGCGATTGTATCAAGATCAACCGGGGTTTGTTCACCGCTTTGCAGATCTTTCACCTGAGCCACACCTTCGATCAGTTCGTCCTCTCCAATGATGATAGCGCTCACACAATTCAAGCGATTAGCTTCCCGAAGTTGAGATTTTAAGCTTCGATAAAGGATATCAAAATCTACAAAGAGTCCGGCGTTACGAAGATCTATTCCCAGTTTAAAAATTGTTGATCTTGCACTCTCACTGGCTGCAGCCAGATAAATTCTGGGAGCCGGTTCAAGACTATCCATATTTTTTTCATCCATGGCAAGCAGAATCCGTTCGATGCCAGCAGCGAATCCTATGGCCGGTGTTGGTTTTCCTCCCAGATCTTCAACGAGGTCATCGTACCGCCCACCACCACAAAGGGCGTCCTGGGCACCCAGTTTGGGGCTGATGATTTCGAAAGTGGTCCGGGTATAGTAATCCAGACCTCGTACAAGTTGATGATCCTGTTCGTACGGAACACCAAGCTGGTCAAGGTATGTCAGTACCTCATCGTAGTGTTTCCTATCATCCTCATCAAGAAAATCAAGAATATGAGGTGCTTTTTCAAGGATAGTTTGCTCTTCAGGATTTTTGGTATCCAGAATACGCAGTGGATTTGTTTTTATTCTCTCCTGGCTGGTTTTACTCAATCGATCAAGGTGGTCTGAGAGAAATTCAATAAGAACGTCACGATATCTCACCCGACTGGATTTATTACCGATATTGTTGAGTTTTAAGGTCATAGTGCGAATGCCAAGTTCCTGGAGTAATCTGTAGGCAGCGGTAATGACCTCAGCATCCTGTTCTGGATGAGGAGATCCAATAGCTTCAATGCCAAACTGCTGAAATTGCCGCAGCCGTCCCTTTTGTGGGCGTTCCTGCCGGAAAAGAGAATCGATGTAATAGAGTTTAGTAACGCCACCAGAGAGAGCTATATTGTACTGGATATAGGCTCGAATGACAGGAGCTGTAAGTTCTGGCTTGAGAGTTAGGCTTGTTTTTCCATGATCCAGAAATGTGTACATTTGTTTCGAAACAACATCACTGTCCTTACCAACACTTCGGACAAACAGATCTGTTTGTTCAAAAACGGGAGTACGGATTTCCTTATATCCCCAGCGATTCATAAAATCGTGGACAGTCTGCTCTAAAACACGCCAGCGGGGAGTCTCATCAGGAAGAATATCCTTTGTTCCTTTGACAGATTGAAAAATTTTACTCATATATCGTTTTCCATCATTCCATACAAAATTTCAGATGCCTCTTCGAAAGATTCTTCTGGAACGTAGATTTTCGCTTTTGTAATTGGGATACCTGATCCCCTTATGCCGAAGGCGGAAATCATAAAATCAGTTTTAATGTAGCATGGAATGAATGCATTTTCCAGGCTCTCTTTCACCATTTCAGCATAGATATCTCCACTAATGCTTTCCAGAGGAACCCATTTAACCTCTTCAGTGGGAATTTCGTCAGGCAATTTTTCAACCAGACTGGTGTTACAATCTTCACAAAATAAAATATCCTTTTTATATTCAGATTTGCACTCGGGACAAAACATTCTTAACTCCTGTGCTTTATGTTATTTTCAAGATTATTCTCAGGGGAGAAATTAGCTTTTGTTCTGATAGAAATCCAGAAGTTAAATTCCCGGACCGCTCCACCGACCCCCTTTGGATTCAACTTTAAGATCCTGGAGTGATGGGGATTTTACATTAATACGCAGGTAAAACCCTCTCCCCATTCCAGATGGTGTCCACGTGAAATTGAGTTCCCAGCAGTGGAGATCACGATAGATGTTAAAATCGTGGCTCACTAATTTCTTTTCCATAAGGTCAAACCGTGCGCTGTATTGAACCCGCCATTTCTGGGTAATATGGATATTAAGACCGGTATTCATCCAAAAAGTTTTTCGTATGTTAGAGAGATTAGCCTTGTTTACTGAATAACGTATGCTTATCCGAGCGTCCCATAACTTTTTTCCTGTACTTTTAGGACTTTCCATTTTTGTGACGCCGGTTGTGGGTGCTATGATATCTTCGGAGAGGATGGTATCCTGGTATGTGGTATCGGTTTTGGCTGTTCGGGTGGAGAGTGGACTAAATCGGTTTCCTGAGAGGCGAAAACCTGTGGCGGCGCTAACCTGTTCTAACCTTGGGATGGGGACTCCCCGCTCGTTTATGTTGAATTCATTGATTCTTTTATTCTCTTTATTCAATCGATAGAAATCGTGCGTGACAGAAATATCAAGACTGAGTTTTAGCGGTAAAGTGGCACGGATGGAAGATCGTAACTTGGACAGATTGAACTCTTCGGCAGCAAAATTGTAACCGGTTCTCATATTCCAAGTTAAGAAATTGATCTTTTTCTCCTTTTCATCCCTGACTACTTTTGCCTGAAAAACGTTATTCACTGAAATATTCAGACTGCGCTTTTCACGTCGGGAGGTGGCTCCAATGGGAGTTCCGCTGTAGGGGTCGAATAAATGCTCATTCTCTAGGCTGTCTTTCAATGTTTTGAAGTAGCCAAAGTCATAACCAAACAGAGGTTTTGAAAAATCCGGCTGGAAGGAAAAACCGATTGAGGGTGTTAATGTATGGCGCACTGCCCGGAGAGGTCCCACATTAATGTGGAATAGCCCATAAATTTTTGTCTTGGAATTTAATGAAAGGGTACCAGTTCGTCTGGATAGAAATCCTTTAATTTCTTTTTTGTTGATGGGGTTTCCATTAATATCGGCTGAATCGGCATCAAAGTAACGGGTGATCCACCCTTCTTTAAAAGAGAATCGAGGAGACACTGTGATGTATTTGAACACTTTTTGTGGAGAGGAAAGATTGATACTGTGAACCCAGCTGGATTTAAACTCATGCTGTTGGTTTCCCCAGATGAGCGTATCTGGAATGCCTACACCAAGCGAATCCCTGAGAGAATCTGATTCGTAAAATCCAGCTCCCATGTTTCTCAGGGTACTGCTGTAGGACCAATAAATGTTATGGAACCACCTTCTGGCTTTTTCCGACTCTGGGCTTTTGATTAGTTCACTCTGACCCCGGCGGAAGGATAACGTGGGAAAAGCTTCTGTGGTTTCAGTTAACTTAGATTCAGCTTTATTGGGTGGTTCATAGTAAAAGGATTTTGGATCAATTTTATTTCTGGTCATCAGATTGCGGGTCTGAGAGAGGTTGGCAGAGATACTCCATTTCCACTCGGGCCAGCTTTTTGAATAAGAGGCTCTGGAGATGGCTTTTTGATTCAGGCGCGTGGATCGGTTGATTCCTAACTGGCGATTAAAATCATTATCGCTGTAGTAGCTTGCATTAACATTCAGGGATTGATTTTTCCGTAATTTCTGATGGTGCTTCCATGCTACTGACCATTGAATACTCTCTGGTTTTTCAAACAGATCCACAATGTTCCTGGAGGGAATGGTTCGGTTATACTTCAGATTAATATTACCATTGAAACTGTATCGTTTTTTATAGCGATTATGATTAGTAAAAACGATTCCGTGCTGATCATAGAAATCTAACAGGAATTTGCTGTCCCAGTAATTGTTTGGTGCCCAGAAATATCCAAGACCTTTTAAATATTGACCGTGTAAACTGGTTTCACCGTATGAGGGCATAATCCAGCCCGAATGACGTTTACCACTCTGATCTGGAAATACAGCGAAGGGGAGTGCAAACACCGGGATACCGCCGAGATGAAGCACAAGAGGTTTTGTCACAATCAGCTCATCGGTGATCATTTTCATCTTATTGCTCCCGAAGTGGAAGTGGGGATTCGTGTCAAGATCGCATGTTGTGTAGACTCCTTTTCTAACAAGAAATACGTCTGCCCCACGATTGCGGATCTCATCGCCGCTGTAGTAGCCATCTTGCATTTCTGTTTTACCATGATTAACTCTACCACGTCCTGTGGAAAGATTGTATATCAATGAATTTCCAACCAGCGGATTTTTCCCCTTTTCGAGAAAGATCGGAAACGTATTTCCATCTACCACCCCCAGAGAATCGGTTATAGGAACGGCATAGAGGAGGTTGTTTTCCCAGGTAACTTTGATAAATCCGGAGGTCAGCTTAGTATCCTGATACTCAATTTGAGCAGATTTAGACAGTGTGGTAATCTGATCTGGGATGGTGTATTCGATAGTATCGGCTCGATAGTAGATGGGAGCATTGATATCCTCCATCGTTTCAGAGGGGTGATATTCCCCCCGGGCTCCACCGACAATGTGAATGAAATCAAGATCATTTTTATTCGTGGATGAACCGGTCTCAAAAAGAAGAGTAATGGTATCTCCCGAAGCGATGTTATTCCCCTGATAAATGGAATCCTCAAAAAGGTGATAAAGATTAGTTGCCATTCCCTCCAGTCTAACGGAATCGAGAACTCCATCAATAAAGAACGCCTTGAGCTCCCTGCCAGTCATATCATTCACAAATTCCTGTACCATCGTATCTATAACCGTAGAATCTCCCTCTTGAAAGGATGTCTCCACTTTTCCTTCTGTGTGATGGACGATATGTGCCTTATCCGGAATGGTGACGTGATGGAGCGTGTCATTACAATAAAAGAGATGGATTTCTTCACCAGACATTGTCTGTTTATCCTGAAACATAATGGGATCTTCCAGTAGAATCAGTGTCTCACTGTGAAAGTCGTATTTACTTTTCCCGCAGGTGGCTTTACGGTTTTCTTCTGAAATGTTGACATCTCCAGTAGCGGTGTAGTTTGCAGCTCTGTCTCCCTCTTTTTTCTGGTAGGTTAATGTTCGACTGATAACGGTCTGTTTTCCCTGCATAAAGTGGACATTCCCTGATGCTATGCCACTATCGGCGTTTAAAAAATAGATTAAGGTATCGGAGATGAGGTCATACTCACCATCAGTGAAATGGATATTTGAAAACCCGGTGAGAATATCGTTTTTGGAATCGAAGACGAGCGAATCAAGTTTGAGTACCTGTTCATTTCTCACCATCCAAACGGAATCTACAAATGATCCAATGTCATCTCTCTGCCAGTAATATCCTCGTTGAGATGTGAGAATGACGTCTTTCTTTTGAAATTTGATATTTCCGGTAAGAATCTGTACAGACTTACCGTTGTCTTCTGTGATATTTTCCAGAGTATCGGCGTGGATCAATCTCAAGCGTTCTTTTGGCTGAGCCATTAGAAAAGTTGATAGAATAAAGAAAAGTATAAATGTACATGTTAAAGTGTTCGAGTGCATAACTGTTCGCGTAGTCGAGTGTTCGAGTGTGTGGATGTTCAGCGATTGGAACGAATGAGTTGATAGATTACACGTTAACACGTTAAAACCTCAGTATAAAATTTAGGCTCTTCACCCCCGACAGGTCGGGGTGTGGGTAAAGAAAGAGCGAGCGATAAGGAGAAGTTCAATCTTGCATTCTGGGGCGGGATCTCTAAAAATAATCGTAGAGAACCTTTTCCATCAGGAGCCGAACAGGTTTGAACCAAAGTCTCACGACACATGACAGTTTTTCCGAGGGATCCTTTGGATCATATTGTTTAACTTGTAAGACCACCCCTCCGTTGGTAACCGGACAGGTCAGTCGGGAGCCTGATCAATCCGTCAAAAGATCGACAGGTTTCGTCTCCTCTCCGTCTGTACACATCAGCGAACAAGCCTGCAAGCAGGCTTGACAAGTCCAGACCATCCCTTAATCCCCTCCTTGGCAAGTCCCAAGATCCCGACTTGTCGGGGGAGGGGAAAGAGGGCCCGCCTGCTCCCAAAGGGCTGGCCCGGCTGCTCCCAAAGGGCTGGCAGGCAGAGAGGTCATTTGAAAACATATCAGTCAGGATCATGACAAGATTACCCATCAGTCGGGAGCCTGACCGATAATAATGTGTGATAAACCCCAATTAATACCTGTCTTTCCACAATTTTTTCAATCGCTTTTTGATGAAATCTTCATATCCCTGTTCCGTTGGGTGGTAAAATGTCACCGGTTTCATTCCCTCTGGAAAGTAATGTTCTTCAACAAAATGGTCTTTCTCATCGTGGGGATATGTATAATCTTTTCCATAATCAAGATTTTTCATCAGGTCAGTGGGTGCGTTTCGTAAATGCAGGGGGACAGAAGAGGTTCCCTCGCTTTGGATCTTTTTTCTTGCCCGGGAGATGGCTTTGTAGCTGGCGTTGGATTTGGGACTGGAAGCAAGATAGGTGGTCATCTGTGCAAGGATCAGGGCTGCTTCAGGCATCCCAATGGTATGAACAGCCTGAAAGCCCGCTGTTGCCAGCACCAGCGCCTGCGGGTCAGCATTTCCAATATCTTCTGAAGAAAGAATGATAAGCCGCCGGGCGATGAACTCCGGTTTTTCTCCTCCCTCCAGCATGGTAGCAAGCCAGTAGATAGCCGCATCGGGATCGCTCCCCCGTACCGATTTGATGAAAGCAGAAATTGTGTCGTAGTGATAGTCACCCTTTTTGTCGTATATGCGCGTTTTTGCCTGGAGAGCATCTGACAGAGCCTTCTCACTGATGATTAATGTATCTTCCTTTTTTTTGCTGAGAAACAGGCTTGCTTCAAGGGTGTTTAACATTTTCCGGGCATCACCGCCGGAAGAACGAATCAGGGAATCTCTCACCTCCCTGTTGAATTTGATTTTTTTCTTATGTAACAGGATATCTGACTTCAGAGCACGGGAAAGAATAGTTGACAGGTCCTTATTTGAAAGAGGTTCCAGTTTCATCACCCGACACCTTGAGAGGAGAGGGGAAATGATTTCAAAAGAGGGATTCTCTGTGGTAGATCCTATCAAAATAACCGTTCCCTCTTCCACAGATTGCAGAAGAGCATCCTGTTGTGTTTTACTGAAATGGTGAATTTCATCAATGAAAAGGATTGTCCTTTTCTTTAGAAGGGAATTCGTTTTCCCGATTGCAAGAATTTTCCGAACCTGTTTGACGCCTGAAGCAACAGCAGTCAATGCATAAAAATCGGCGTTAGTTTCATTAGCAATAATTTTCGCCAGTGTGGTTTTACCAGTGCCGGGAGGTCCCCAGAAAATAAGGCTGAAAAGTTCGTTAGTTTCGATGGATTTGCGGAAAAGAGACCCTTTGCCGACAATATGTTCCTGACCAACGAAATCATTCAAAGCAGTTGGCCGAACACGGTCAGCCAGGGGGGGTAGTGTAGATTTTTGTACTTTCATCTTTATATATTTTTACTGCAAAGGTTACAAAGACTTATGCAAAGTTCGCTAAGTTTAATAATTGTTTTTTCTTTTTCCAATTCTATGTGTTATACCAATCACTCTATTTTCTATTATGTTTACTGTCATGGTTTTTCGTAGCATTCTTTACGTTTTACTTCGCGAGCTTTGCGGTTGAGATTAAATTTATACCTCAATTAGAGGAAAATCAATGAAGAGTAAGGAATCCGCACCAGATTTCAGGCTTGAGTCTTTTACGAAAGGGATATCAATAACCCACCCCATCTTGCCCTGTCCCGATAGAGAACGAAGTGAACGTATCGGGGCACCCCTCCAATGGAGGGGACTTTGTGTGCCGTGATATTGTGAGACCTCGATCTACTGTGTGAGTCCCCTCTTGAGAGTTGAAAATCCCGATTCTATCGGTGAGGGTCTCCCAAGCCTTCGGGAGGGGGTGTGTTAGAAATGTACTCAACTGAAAGAACGTAAATTGAATGAAGATAGACAACAATTGGGCTTTAGCCTTTTAAAAAAAGCAAGCTGATAGCTCAACTGTTTTTTAAACCCTGAAGGGTAAGATCCACAGAACGGATTTCAGGCTTTAGCCTTTTAAAAAAAGTAAGCTGATAACTCAACTGTTTTTTAAAACCCTGAAGGGTAAAATCCGCAAAAAAAGAGCCACGGGCTGGACTCGAACCGGCGCTCTGTCGATTACGAATCGACTGCTTTACCAACTAAGCTACCGTGGCAAACTGCGTGGAGAATTTAACTATTTCTCTCAAGACTTCAATATGGATTTTAAACTGAACCGCAACACCAGACGTCTTTCTGAACAACTGTTCCTTTCTAATCACCGTATGGAACTGTGTTTCCTTCTGAGTCTGTTTTGATTAACAAGACATCTGAACCACCATTCCAGAAAGAATCTGTAGAACCCGTAATAATATATCCACCATCTGTGGTCTGTTGAACGGAATAACCATTATCAGTAATACTACCACCAAAAGTCTGATTCCACTCTTCATTTCCCTGTGAATCAGTTTTGATTAACCAGACATCATAACAACTCTCGAATGGATTTGTCCTCCCAGTAATAATATATCCACCATCTGTGGTCTGTTGGACTGAAAAACCCATTTCACCACTACTTCCACCAAAGGTCTGGTTCCACTCTTCATTTCCTTCTGAATCCGTTTTTATTAACCAGACATCAGTTAAACCATTTCCGAAAGATTCTGTATAACCTGTAACGATATATCCATCGTCTGTGGTCTGTTGAATAGAATAACCCTTATCACTACTGCTTCCACCACAAGTCTGATTCCACTCTTCATTTCCATTAGAATCAGTTTTGATTAATAAGACATCAGTTAAACCATTCCCGAAAGATTCTGTCCAACCTGTAATGATATATCCACCATCTGTGGTCTGTTGAACGGAAAAACCCCAATCATAAACACCTCCACCAAAGGTCTGGTTCCATTCTTCGTTCCCCTGTGAGTCTGTTTTGATTAACCAGACATAAGTTAAACCAATCATGAAAGAATTTGTATGACCAGTAATGATATATCCACCATCCGTTGTCTGTTGAACGGAAAAACCTCTATCGGACTCACTTCCACCAAATGTCTGATTCCACTCTTCATTTCCATTTGCATCTGTCTTGATTAACCAGACATCATAAGCTCCATTCCCGAAAGATGTTGTCAAACTTGTAATGATGTAGCCACCATCGGTGGTTTGTTGGACGGATTTACCATAATCATAACTACTTCCCCCAAATGTCTGATTCCACTCTTCATTTCCATTAGAATCAGTTTTGATTAACAAGACATCAGTTAAACCATTCCCGAAAGATTCTGTATAACCTGTAATGATATATCCACCATCTTCTGTTTGTTGAACGGAATAACCTTTATCACAATCACTTCCCCCAAAGGTTTTTACAAATATTACTTGTGTTTCTTCTTCCTCAGGTTCTTCACAAGTAGAAAACAACAACAGTCCAACCAAAGAGATGACAATTGATTTTAGAATATGTTTGTTCATAACAACCTCTTTTGTTTTGAGGGTGGAATAACTAACACCGATACTACATTTTAAAAAACAATCACCGGAAAATCAACTCCTACAGACAAAACCTCAACCTTTTCGAGGTTTTATTGGCTTGCTGCTCGATAGGTGCCAAAAATCTCTCCGGTATAAATAGCAACGGTCCCAATTGCAAAAATGCCAAATCTATATTGGTTCCCATTCCGGTAGTGGATTTAAGAGATGTTGGCAGTGAGAGCAAACGTGGTGAATCCAAAGAGACCTTCTCAGAATCTACCAACATAGATTCGTCCAGCACCGGGAAGGATGGCA
>JACNLN010000087.1 GCA_014381485.1 Fidelibacterota bacterium | reverse complement strand
CGACGATTTTCATGTGAAAACCGCCGCTTGAATATCATCAATCCTGAAATCAAGACTGAGGGTATTTGTGTTACATTCCAAAAGTCCGTTTTAACGCTGGATCAATAAGCCACAGCCAATCGTCCATGAGGAACTCCATACGGATGGCAAGAAGGGCAATACGTCCCATAACAGTATATCCAAAGGCAGCGCCAAAAGTAATCATCAGGAACCAGATACCTAATTTAGCGGTTTTGCCCACAATCCCCTTATGCTCAATGGAAAAGAAGAAATAAACAATGGCTGCCAGTACTCCGATTATGAGAACCAGGGACCTTAATGAACCCCAGAAGTCAAATGCACCACTCGGGTCTGTAGCCCAGATTGTGATGATTGTGTTTCGAATCTGGGTCAAAAAATCTGCATGTAAGAATCCGATGAGTCGAATGCCAGCGGTAGTACCAATGATAAAAGCCAGGGGCCATCGGCTAATCCAGGCACCTTTTGGTGATAGGCGCATAAGAAGCATAATCCCAAGAATTAGAGGAAAGATATACATCAATTCTCTGCTTGCTTCCAGACCCGGCATTGCCCAGCTATTGATCCACACAGGAAATAGTTTGCCAAGCAGATTTGGAATGATAGTTGTCCAGAACCCAACCACCATCCAGTATCCTGCAGAAACACCAACAACTACTGATTCAGCTATCTTGTAGAAAGGATTATCCCGGTAGAGAAATGACAGAACAAACAGAGTGAAAAATGCCGCTACCCAAATCCCAATTGTTCGAGAGATACTCAACTGAAATTCAGTTTGATTGGGATTTTCATCCATGGCTTGTTTGTATTCTTTAGGGTCAGCATTTTCATATCGTATCCATCGGTGTTCTGGAACCGGGTCATCGGGGTTTATTTCAACAGCCTGAACGTATACCTTCCCCATTCCCTGGTCACTGAAAAACAGCCGACCCATCAGGAATAAACCACCAATCACCAACAGAATGACCCAGATGACCGTCTCACGCTTCATCAACGAACCTCACGTCTTTTCTCGCCAAAGTAAATAACATTAGCCAAAATTATGAGTAGGATGATCAATAGATGAGCCACAAGCTGGGGTCCCATTCTCCGTCTCCCTTCAAGATACTTTGGATCCGGTGTTTCACCCGCATATTTATCCACAACCAGTTTTTCATACTCAGCCGCTCCTTTGATAGCGCCAAGAAGTCCGGGTAACTGATCGGGAATATACGGATAAAGCAGGGGCGCTTGAACACCCGTACAACCTGCTACAAGTTTAATCTTATCTGGATATGGGGTGACAGCATATTGGACCCACTCCTTTGTACCTGCATAGCCAGCGCTGATATTCATAACAAGTTCAAAATCCTGTACACTGTGGATGTCTGCCATCATTGGGATTTTATCAATGTTTGTCCCTTTGTCATCTGTCGTGTAAAGCTGACGCAGGTCGGTGACGATAACTTTGATGACGCCCTCATTTCCCGGTTTGAATCCAATATTCACATAATCAATACCATACTCCATATGAGGGAAATCAGGTTTGATGACCTTTTCGATAACATCGTCAATCATTTGCGGTCCCACAGGCCATAGAGCCATAAAATATAATTTTAACCCTTTCGAGGCACAGTGATAGGTAAAAGCTGTTGCCATAGGTCCAAGTTCACCTTCACTCGCTGGATCAAAGTCAAACGATAACAGAACTGGATCCCCTTCATTGAGTTCTTCAATAGCTCGAAATGTTTCCTCCGAAAGAATCGTGGGTACTTCGGGGAAGGTCTTCCCTGTCTTACCAACAATATAGATCGGGATAGATACAGAGATGAACATGAGCAGGAAAATCCAACGCCGATCAAGATTTTTAAAGAATTCAAACATAAATTACTTTTCTCCAGTTCCCAGATAGGACCTGTCAACTCCCAGTAAAACTTTTAGAGAAGTAGATGCTATTCCCAAAGCAATGCCGATCATGATTGCTCTATTTCCTGCGGTATTAAATACACTCATAATGTAAATGGTTAGATTTTCAATTCGCAGACCACTCAAGAAATCGGGCATCCAGGAAGTAAGAAAAACTCCGGCAAAAGTCCTGCCTAACAGGATGATGAATGCTGTACTAAGAAGGAGTATTGCTTCAATATTTTTTGCCCTGAAAGCACGAAAAGCAGCTGAGGCTATGTAGAATGCAAGCATGGCAAACATTGTCGCCGTGAGTGGTTTGAACGCATACTCATAGAGCCACCAGAAAGGACTCCCCAGCTCTCTGTATTCCCCCGAAAGAGGAAAATTCGGGTATAACGCACTTGGATGGACTCCAATCTTCCCCAATCCCACAACCAGTGTTGCAAGAAAAGCAACAATAGTGATGAGGGAGTATCCCCACCCTGCACCTTTGTTAGAAACCTTCTTTAAATGAATTCTAATGAGATTACCACCTCCGAGTACGAAAGCAATGGATGCAAGGATATCAAACCAGATCGCTGCAACTTCACCCCAGTTCTGTGTTGCAGGGATGAAATAGGCAACAATAAGGACAAATCCCCCAAGTGCTGTAATAATAAGTGGAACAGTCCGTTTCATTCAGATAACTTTCCTAGGTTAGTATAACACTTCGTAAAAATCTTACAGCATCATTTAACCAGCTGCCAAACGGTGTATCAATGCCTGCAATCATACCTACCGTTAACATCGTAACTCCAATAATGATGCCAGCCATGACGATAACTTTTCCGACATCCTGCCCCTTAAGGCTGCCAAGCTGATCAGGTTCTCCTGAAAGGTAAGCCGATGCAGCAAAGAATTCCTCACCAATCAATGTGTAATCGCAGGCAGCCACAAAGAATGGGAGCTGGGCAGGCATAGCCGTTCCAGCCACCTGAATGGCACCAATGGAATTCCCCGTTTCAGCTAAAATCAGAGATTCTGCAAAAAAAGCACCCATATAAAAGCAAGCTGCTGGTTTTTCCCTGACCATCATTCCCTGAACATAAGCCACATATCCAAATTGCTCATCAGTAACATAATAAATATTATCCTCGTTATAAGCGTCTGGTCTGCCTGCTGCAAGATAGGATGCCTGAACTGTTTCTCTTGCTGCTGTCATCACAAGTGAACGGCTGGTAGGAACTTCCACCCTGGCATCGAACTCAGCAGCGGTCTTAGCCACTCTCGATAAAACAGTAATACCTGCAATAGTTTGTATCTCATTCATATCTTGAATACCAGCGATAAAGAGACATGAACGCCCCATCTCTGTGGCACGACCCACCGCTTCATCCACCGCTTCTAATCCTGCTATCTTTCGAATTTTCAGCGGTCGTCCCTTTCGAGCGTGATTAATCCAGTAGAAAACAGACCCACAAAAAATCAGTGTGATGATCGCCAGAGAAAATCGGTTACCATCGAACCACTGCCTTGTGGGTACAACTGCAATTTCCGTTCTGGCAGGGGTTGATTCCTGACCATCTAACCCCACTGCAGTCACCTGGAAAAAGTACTCCTGGTTTCGTTTCAGCTTCTCAACAATAAATGAATTTTCACCGGAAGAGATATTGGTAACGACAGTAAAAGGAACTTCAGATGAAGTGGAAGAATAAATTCGATAAGATTCCACAAGTTTCGAATCATCAATAGATAAGTCCCAGGATAAATCAATTTTATCTCCGTGGTCCCAGGGATGATCTTCGGCTATCAGATTAGCTGGAGGTTCGGGAGAGGGAATCTCTCCAAAAGCACTGTTAATAATAATCAATCCAAAAACAAAAACAGATGTAATAAAACGTCTCACAATTCGTTCTTTCCCTCTCCTTCAATGAGTTCTACGTTAGCCCTTGGAATCGTAATTGGCGAACCTGAATCAACTGAAACTTTAAGTACACGCGCTTTTGAACCTGATTCAAGTACCTGTGGCTCAGGTGGTAAACTATGAACTTTTCCGATAATTCCAAAGAAAGGATCGCGAATAATTCGAACGGGATATCCTATTTCCAATTGACCGGATATATGATCCTTTTCATCTACCGCAGGGAGAACGGTTTCATCCACAGGAATAACAATAACAGGTCTTATGACACCTGCTCGAATCTGTGTCGCACCATTTATGGAAACCTCACCCCCTTCTCTGGATTTGAGAAGATTAAATGTTCGTTCAGCCATAGCAATATTTCCAAAACCTTCCGTGATAATCAAAGTTATTCCAAGATTTTCAGAACCGGTAATAGCCACTCCCAGGTCATATCCCAGAAATGTCTTTAAATCCTGATCATCAATACCTCCAGAAACAATGCCAGCAGCTTTCACTTCCACAGCTTTGTTAATTGCTTTTGCAGTCATTCTGGCACCACCAACGATAACACACCCTTTCATATCCGGAGTGATATGATCCTCAGTTAATTGTTCATCAGGAGATTCACACGCCATCTTGATTTTACCAAAAGTTTCACCCCCTATTCCGAAAATACCCTGAACAAACGTGACTTCAGATTCGATGATTACACCTTGATTTTCAATCACTTCTACAATTTTTCCGGGATAAAAAGCCAGAACATCAACAGGATGCTCCGGACCACGGAGTATTACCTGTCCCGTCACCTCCGAAATGGTTTCAACTTTGCCAGCATCTTTACTCCTGAATTCATGCTTAAAAAATCCAAATATCCCTTTGGTTCTGGCAAGGATATCTCCCACTTCTACTTTGTCTCCTTCTTTGACTACCATACATTCGGGGACATCTCCCGGTGGCAGTGAGAGTAAATTGGCGAGGTTTATGGGAATGACGTCACCGGGCATAAACGTTTCCGCCACCACTTGCTGAGCCTCAATCATATCTCCAACTTTTACAACGACTTTCCCGGGAATAGGAAGAACCCGTCGTCGCTGGATAGTTGTCCGATGAGTAACTTTGAGTCCGGGAGTATAAGCGTGAGCCTTTTTAGGTCCAATTTCTTTTGCTGTTCCTGTTTTTTCTGTATCGACAGAAATTGAAGGAGGAGCGTCCCTTTCTTCCACCTGTTGAACAGGATACAGATCAATATCATCAACCCATTGACCGACAGAGATTTTAGATTGCGATTGATCTTCGGGAAGATTCAGAGGACGACCGCGACCATCGAGAATCAATCCTACCAAACCGCCACGCACCTGTTTCTTTAATCGTTTCCCAGGCCCATTTCCTACATCAAAAGATTTAGGTGGTTCAATAATAATGTCAGCTGTTTCATCTAAACCGAGAGGAAATAATTTCATCTCTCCAAATATGATTTCTCCGGATTCATTCAGTGTCTCACCGCTAATTTTATAGGAAAAGCACAACTTACCGGCTTTTGTACGACCCGCTGGAGCAATAACTGTTCCGAGGTAGATCAGACAATCCTTTTCGAAAACTTCCATAGCAGCCTGAGGATGTACCTGTGCCAACACACCAAGATGTGGCATCATAAAAATACTATCCTTTGCCAATGTTGTCACTCCTTCAGGCTGGAAGGCATCTATGAGAAGCAATGCAGTTTGATGCATCCTTGGCGCGTGGGAAAGAACTCCTCCTGACGCTACAAGAAGGTTCAGTTTCATATTATCAACAATCGTCAGTCCACCCATCTCCTGACTGAAAGTATCCCCCACAGATCGCTGGCGCTGGACACCTTTCAAGGTGGTAGCAAATTCTTTATGCTGTTCATAAGCCAACCGGAGTGCTTCGCGGGCTACTGCCTGTTCAAAAATTAACGCTTCCATTGACTGTGGAATAGTTGTTGGTCGTATCATCTTGTTTTTCACACGATTCCGAACGCTCCGCTCTTCCATATCCAGATGTACCCACCTGAGGATATTTGGCATAGTTGTCTCAGCACAAACGTTCGAAATGGAATAGCTCATCCCAAGATTTGCACTCACAGTCCGATTAAATGTACCATCGAAGATGCTGAAGATATCTGTTGTGGCTCCACCTATGTCAACTCCCACCACGTTAATACCCTGCTGTTCAGCGATAGTCTGGAGAATATTTCCAACCGCTCCCGGTGTGGGCATAATTGGAGCATCTGTCCAATCCATCAATTTATTGTAACCGGGTGCGTGTGCCATAACGTGTTCGAGAAAGAGATCGTGAATAGCATCCCGGGCGGGACTAAGATTTTCCATTTCTAATACAGGTCGCAAATTATCAACGATTGACAGATCAAATTCTTCATTTTGAAACAGTCCTTCGATATTTTGAATGGCATCCCTGTTTCCTGCATAAATAATAGGAAGTTGATATTGTGCACCAAATCTTGGTTGCGGTTTTGCCGGCGCTACAAGTTCTGCGATTTTAACAACGTGAGTAGTTGTTCCGCCATCGGTACCCCCGGACAGCAGCATCATATCGGGACGTAAGTCGCGAATTCGTTGAATCTGCTCGTGCGGTTTCCGCCTGTCATTGGAGGCAATAATATCCATAACGATGGCACCAGCACCAAGAGCCGCTCGCTTTGCACTGGCAGCCGTCATCTCTCGAATCACACCTGCCACCATCATCTGAAGTCCACCACCAGCACTGGATGTGGAAATATAGAGATCACATCCTTCATTCTCTGTAGCTGGTTGGATAATCTTACCATTGTCATCAATCAGTCTTCGTCCAGCTAACTCTGTTACCTCAGTCACCGAATTTATCACACCAACTGTAACATCAGCAAAAGGCTCCTCTACTGTGGATGGAGCTTCTCCCCGATGAGTCTGGCGGTAGTGACCATCTATTTTTTGTACTAATATCGCTTTTGTGGTTGTACTTCCACAATCAGTAGCGAGAATAACATTAATCTTTTCAGGATCGATTATTTTCCCCGCCGTTGCGGGATTTACACTTCGTTTCAACATTTCTATTTCATTTCTGAATCTGAATAATTAATCAGGAAAATTAACGTTGATGTATCACAATTTATATCAGTTCCTATCCGGCTTCTGACTGATTGAATATATCTATAGCCCCGTCCTTTAGGGCGGGGAATAAAATCGCAATAACAAGACAGGGCGTTCACGCCCTTTATTAGACAAGCTCTTTCGTAAATAACGCCGTGCCTGTCCGCTCCCGACTTGTCGGGACATGCGGAAACGGCGTCATAATATATGTTCACATTTCTCAACCCCGCCCTAAAGGACGGGGCTATGACATGATTTTCGTGTTTATTCAATTGTTTCATAGAACATGGCCATTAATATCTGAAGTTTCGTTTTTTGGGTTGTTATCACTCCTTCCACCAGTTGATTTCTGTTTGGAATATTGTTCTTCAAAGTATTCAATTCTTTCACAGAAATAATCAACACTTCCCCTTTTCTCAAGAAACTCCGCAAAATGCCTGTAACCATCACCACTTAGAATAGCTGAAACAATCGGATGGAAAAAATGCATCGCTTGTGCCCCAATAAAATTCAGGGGACGAAATGTCTCAAGAAAAAGAAGCGCAGGAGTCGTGAGATGTCTTCTCGCAATTTCTTGACATACTCGATCAACAACAACTTTCTGCGTCTCAGTAGGTTGTACTGAACCAACTTCATCAACAGCAAATGCGTGTTTTAACCAGCTCAATGTGTATCAGATTTATTTAAGTAAGTTTGAATTTTAGATATGATATCATCTCGATGAGAGCCAAATAAAATATGCATACCGCGAAATGCATCCAACCGTGAAGGTTGTTTCCTACCAGATAGATATCCACCATATTTCGTGTAATTAAATCTACGGATATTTTTCCAGAGGTATCGCTGTTTACGGAAAAAATATTTAGCTATGATTTCCTGAGAATCAATGGAATACACACTTGGAAAGTAGAATCTGTTTAAAGAAATAATTAGAATCACTACGGAAAAGACACTCCAGAAAAGACTTTGAAAGGATATGTAAAGTAAGATTGAAATAGCGATAATCACGAGTGTTGTAGAAATAAATGCAAATTTACGCTCAAGGGCAGGATATGCCTTCCATAAAAATTTGTTATCTTTATTATCAATCCCGGTCATAAAACTACTTTATTGAATAAATATCATCTATTTGAATGTAACTAATACGGTACAAAAAGTTGGAGATAAATATAGGTCAACGGTGCTGCAAAAAACAGGGAATCAAAACGATCAAAAACACCGCCGTGCCCCAATAAGAACTTCCCTGAATCTTTCACTTCCATATCTCGCTTTATCAAAGATTGCACAAAGTCACCCATTTGTCCAAATATTCCAGATATAACCGCGAACACAATTATATCTCCCCAATCAAAGAGGTTACCTAAAAATCCGGAAGTGTACATTATCACATACGTTATTGCTGCCCCAAACATGCCTGCCACACATCCAACAACGGTTTTATTAGGACTTACCCGCTCCATCATCTTTTTCTTACCCCATTTTTTCCCTGCGAGATAAGCGGTGGTATCGCATATCCAGACAGATATAAAGACGCCCCATGTCAGGTGGAATCCTGTCATATCATCCCAGTTGCGTAATGCAATTAACGAACCTAAAAAGAGAGAAATGTACACAATACCAAAAATGGTGATAGAAATATTCCGTGTTGGATTGGGTTTGTTACGAAAAAGCTCTATCGTCAAAATAAATCCAACAATAAAAATATTATAAAAGATCAAGGAGTTACCCGATGGTACTCCACCATAATACATCCAAGCAACGAGAAGCGTAACAACCCACCCAACCCACAATAATGGGGATGCACCTTTTTTAGCACTAATCAGGTAAAATTCACGGAGGGCAAGAAGCATCGCGAGAGTAATAAGAGCTGCAAACCAGATTCCACCCTTCCATAAAAGGAGAATAATCCCAGGAACTCCCAGGATAATAACAACTATTCTTTTTGCGATATCACTCTTCATTGGCATTAAATAACACCTTCACAAAAGTACAATTTTCGTTTTAACTATACAATATGAAACAGTTACTTATAGTAGTTCCTCAGTGTGAGAAATAATTTAATTTGTGTCTGATTACACAACAGGACATAATCCAGAATCTTGCAAGAGTTATTGGTTTATATCAATGATAACAGGAGTAAAAAAATCGAGATTATTTTTGTGGGAATCATAGGAAAAAACCGATATCCCAGAAAAACCTGTAACTTTTGTATATCTCACTTTATCCCGAGCATCGAGAGCATCTTGATTATAAGTGGCAATTCCCATAACAATTCCGGGTAAGTACTTAGAGGGAATATTATCATGAATGATATCAATGTTATGGGCAAACTTCCGCAATGAGGGATCATAGTTCATCGGTACCACATAATCAACCAATCCTTCAGCGAGCCATCGGTCCCATTCCTGATAATATCGCTTTTTTGCCTCCTCAAGATCTGGCTTAACAGCTACCGACAATATGCATGATGGTTTGATAGACAATACTAAATTACCACATTGCCTTATAAGATCAGTCACAGCATCTCTTCGGTATTGGTTCCACAAGTTTCGAAAATGATCAAGTTTTGTCCCAGATAATGTTTGATTTCCCTTTGTGAATAATTCAAGAGGATCGACACCATGCTCATTCTCAAATTTCCCGCATCCTATAGAGTTGTAACCATATTCTATATCGCAAAATCGTACATAATCAAGATGAAGACCATCGCAATTATAATTTTCTAAAACTTCCTGTAAAACTGTCAATAGATATGTCTGACTCTCAGGAACCAGGGGAGACAGATATTTACAATCATTTCCATTATTAGGATATTCAGGATTTATTTCAGTTTTTAATTCTGATAACAGGCTTTTATCTACCCATTCTGGATGCTGAATTAGGAGGTGCTTTTGTGAGATTGGGTTTTGAATTGATGACCAGAGTAAATACACATTCATCCAGGCATGCACTTGAAGACCTAATTGGTGGCCCTTTTGAATCGCATAGGAGAGTGGATCAAACAGTAGATTACGAACTAAGTACGTTCTGGGAACTATACTACTTTTGTAAAAAGCATCTCCACGACCCCTTACCTGCACAAACACATGGTTAAATTGATTCTTTTTTGCAAATATCAGAGCTTTGTCAATTTCTTCTTCCGAAATCATTGACGAACGAACAATCCAGATAGATCGGAAGGAAAAGTGCCGGTCATTTTCCCCAGCAAAAAGTCGCAGTTGAAGTATAATAAAAAAGGCAACGAAATATGCTGCCTTATTAATCCTATCCATATACGTTCTTATTCCAGCTTAAGATTCGACTGTTTGAGTATCCTCGACAGATTCGGCTTTAGTTGCCTTTTTCTTTGATTTTTTAGTTTTTTTGGATTCTTCGCTCTTCCTGCTTTTAACTTCAAAATCTACAAGCTCGAGTAAAGAAACAGGAGCAGAATCGTTATCACGAAAGCCCAATTTCACAATTCTGGTATACCCCCCGGGTCTGTCGGTATATTTTGGAGCAATTTCTTCAAAGAGGATCTTAACGATATTCTTCCGGGGGATTTTCCTTAATACCATTCTTCGAGAGTGAATATCCCCTTTTTTTGCTTTGGTAATTATGGGCTCGATAAATTTACGTGTTTCTTTCGCTTTTGCATCGGTTGTCACAATTCGCTTATGTTCAATCAATGACGAAGCAAGGTTCGCCAGTAGTGCCTTCCTGTGACTCGCCGTCCGACCAAGTTTTCTACCTCTTTTTTGATGTCGCATCTGTTTATCTTTTACTTATCAGATTCCAATTTATATTTTTCAACATTCATCCCAAATGTAAGTCCCATCTCAGCCAATTTTTCTACCAACTCAGAGAGAGATTTTCTACCAAAATTTTTATACTTCAACATTTCACTTTCACTTTTTGACACTAAATCACTGATGACTTTGATCCCAGCGGCTTGAAGACAGTTGTGACTCCTCACAGAAAGTTCCATCTCCTCAATAGATTGATTGAGTAAAGCCCTGATCCTGAGTACTTCATCATCCACCTTTTCCGTGATTTCAAGCACCGGTAACGCGTCAGGAATTAAAAAATGTTTAAAGTGGTCAATCAAAACCGATGCTCCATAATTGACCGAATCCATGGGTGTAGATGCACCATCAGTATTTATTTCAAGAATTAACTTCTCAAAACTATCTTTTGCGGAAGAACCGGGCACCACATCGTAAGATACTTTCAACACAGGATTGAAAATAGAATCAATATAGATAGTCCCGATGGTTTCATCAATTCTCTGATGATTGTCAGCATCAATATACCCCTTACCTATACCAATCTGAAGTTCCATGGTAAAATTGGCATCTTTATTCATTGTTGCAACGTATTGATCCCGATTCAAGACCTCAAACTGTTCAGATGCTTCATCAATATCATCAGCAATAAAAGTACCCGGTCCTTTCAAAACTAATGCAACCTTATCCAGTGTTGATTCTGAGGTTTTAAACCTGATCTTTTTCAGATTAAGAATAACATCCGCCATATCTTCCTTTACCCCCTCAATAGTGGCAAATTCGTGAAGAATTCCATCGATTTTAACTGAAATAATAGCCACGCCTGGCATACTAGTCAGAAGAACCCTTCTTAAAGCATTTCCAATGGTAATTCCATACCCTCTCTCAAGGGGTTCAAGGGTAAACAAACCATACGAGTCTGTTAACGATTTTTTATCTACCTTAAATTTAAAGACCTTATTTTTTTTCATATTATATTCACCCTTATGATTCTATTTTGAGTAAAGTTCAACAACCAATTGTTCTGTGAATTTTTCCTTAATTTGGTCACGCTCTGGAATCTGGAGAAAGGTTCCCGTCAAAGTTGCTTTATCCAGTTTTAACCAGGGCAAATCCAGATCCCCCTTGATCCGCTTCAGTGAATCATGAATTACTGTGAGCTTACGGCTTTTATCACGAACCTTGATCTCATCATTCGGTTTAACTATGTATGATGGAATATTTGCTGGCTTACCATTTACCAAAAAATGCTTATGATTTACAAGCTGCCGAGCTGAGTTACGGGTGGTTGCAAATCCTAACCGAAATACCACATTATCTAAACGTCTTTCTAATAACTGGACAAGATTAATACCGGTTTCTCCTTTCATCTTCTCTGCTTTTTTATAAAAACGCCTAAATTGTCGCTCTAACAGACCATATGTATATTTCATCTTTTGCTTTTCCATCAATTGAAGTCCGTAGTTTGATGGACGCCTTCTTCGGGATTGCCCATGCTGTCCAGGACCATAATTCTTTCTTTCTAATATTCGATCAAACTTTGGATTTCCAAATATATTATCACCAAATCTTCGAACTATTTTTCCTCTCATACCAGTATATTTAGCCATTCTTTATAAACCTCCCTTATACCCTGCGTCGCTTTGGGGGCCTACATCCATTGTGCGGAATTGGGGTTACATCCTTGATAGTCAAGATATCAAGTCCGGCTACAGCTAAAGAACGGATAGCTGATTCTCTACCAGAACCGGGACCTTTCACCCTGATGTTCACCTGTTGAAGTCCCAAATCTATCGCTTCCTTACTGGCCTTTTCAGCTGCTTGCTGAGCGGCAAAGGGGGTACTCTTCCGTGAACCTTTGAATCCTACTGTCCCGGAACTAGCCCAAGAAATTACATTTCCATGTAAATCTGTAAGAGTGATAATCGTGTTGTTAAAAGTTGCCTTGATATGGGCAACCCCTTCGGGCTCCACTCGTACCTTCTTTTTCTTCCTTTTCCTTTTTGTTTTCTCTGCCATAACTACCTTCCCAGATTGTGTGAATTAAGCTTTCTTACTTACACTTTTTTTCTTACCCAAACCAACCGTCCGTTTTTTCCCCTTTCGTGTTCTAGCATTGGTTTTTGTCCTCTGCCCGTGAACAGGTAACCCACGTCGATGACGCAGTCCACGATAACAACCAATATCCAACAACCGCTTGAGGGACATAGTGTTTTCTGTCCTGAGTTCACCTTCTACCTTATTCTTACCAACCGCTTTTCGAATAGCTGTAATTTGCTTCTCACTCAGGTCTTGAACTCGAATATTAAAATCGACATTAACCTCTTTTAAAATCTGTTTTGAAGTTGTATGTCCAATACCGTAAATGTATCTCAGAGCATGCTCAATATTTTTATCTCGAGGTAAATCTACACCTGCAATTCTTGCCATAATTAACCCTGTCTTTGTTTATGTTTGGGATTTTCACAAATCACCCTGACAACTCCCTTACGTCGGATGATTTTACATTTATTACAAATTTTCCTGACTGAAGTCTTTACTTTCATCTCATTTTTTCCCAATTGTTGGCAATAATAACATTTTTAATAAATAAAATATTTTCATTTACCTAATGTTCCATCACTTAAAATTTTTCCACCATTATCCGACACAACAATCGTGTGTTCAAAATGAGCAGATGGTTTTCCATCACGAGTACATACTGTCCACCCATCCGATCGGGTGTACACTTCTTTTCCACCTAAATTGACCATTGGTTCTATTGCCAGACACATCCCAGATTTTAGTAAAATTCCCTCACCGGGATCACCATAATTGGGAATTTGAGGGTCCTCGTGCAATTCCGTACCAATACCATGTCCCACTAATTCTCTTACAACATTGAATCCGTGACTTTCAACATACGATTGAATCACGTGACCAATATCCGATAACCGATTTCCTGATTTTGCCTGTTCAATTCCAATGTAAAGTGCCTTCTCAGTTATGGTCATTAATTTCATCACCTCCGCATCAATTTGACCAACGGTATATGTCCAGGCACTATCCCCAAAGTAACCATCTTTTAAAACTCCACAATCAATTGCAACAATATCTCCCTCCTTCAACTTCCGACGGTTTGGAATCCCATGCACAACCTCTTCATTTATTGAGATACAGATAGATTTAGGATATTTCATATATCCTTTGAATGCTGGCGTTGCTCCACGAGAATGGATATATTCCTCAGCAATTTTATTCAGTTCTTCTCCGGTTACCCCCGGTTTTATATTCTCACCAAGTAATGTTAATGTTTCATACACGATCTGGCTACTCTCTCGAATCAGGTCTATTTCCCTTTTATTTCTAATGTTAACCATAATATCAAAATCTACGGCGTCCCCTTATTTTCCCCTTTTGCAAAAAGCCATCGTAATGACGCATTAAGAGATGAGATTCCACCTGCTGGAGAGTATCCAATGCCACGCCTACAATGATGAGTAAACTGGTACCACCAAAGAAAGAAGCCAGATCATACCCAACATCCATAATATTCATTAAGATGTAGGGAAAGATAGCAACAAATGCAAGAAAAACGGATCCGGGTAAGGTCACTCGTGTTAAAATATTATCGATAAATTCGGACGTTTTCTTTCCTGGTCGAACACCGGGAATAAATCCACCATGTTTTTTCATCTGGTCTGCCACTTCCACTGGATTAAAAGCAATAGCAGTATAAAAGTATGTAAAAAAGACTATCATAATACCGAAAACAGTCCAATAGAACCAGTGGTTAAAAGAAAATACTATCATAACACCTTGCATAAATTCACTTTCCCTGAAAAAGGTAGCAATAGTATTGGGTAAAAACATAATAGACTGGGCAAAGATAATAGGCATGACTCCAGCCGTATTTACCCGTAGAGGGATATGTGTGGACTGTCCACCATAAACTTTTCTACCAATAACACGCTTAGCGTATTGTACAGGTATCTTTCGAGTTCCCTGAGTTATTAATACAACAAACCCAACAATAATAAACATAAGACCCATTAACACAATTGCAGTGAGGGGACCACGCACTCCTTCAATCAATAACATAATTTCCGAGATGATAACATTGGGAAAACGAGAAATGATTCCAACCATAATAATTAATGAAATACCATTCCCAATACCCCGCTCAGTGATCTGTTCACCAAGCCACATAAGAAATATTACCCCTGTCACGAGTGATACCATTGTGGTAAACCTGAAAGCAAAACCAGGATCAGGTACCACGGGAATAGAAGCACCACCTACATTTGCGGTCATAGTTTCAAGAAAAATTGCCAGTGGATATGCTTGAAGTGTGGAAATCAATACTGTCCCATATCGAGTAAGTTGAGTAATTTTTTTTCTTCCTTCTTCTCCCTCTTTCTGTAATCTTTGAAAATAGGGAACTACCACACCCATCAATTGCATGATAATGGATGCAGAAATGTAGGGCATAATTCCCAGAGCAAACAGGGTCGCTTTTTTAAAAGCTCCACCGGCAAATAGGTCGTACAGTCCAAATAATGTGTTACTGAGATTTTCAATGGCGGCCCGAAGTGCTTCTCCATCAATACCGGGAGTAGGAATATGAGTCCCCACACGACAAATTACCAGTAACGCTATGGTGAAGGTTATCCGCTTTCTAAGTTCCGGGATATTGATAATATTTCGAATTTTCTCAATCATAATACAGTAACTTTTCCGCCAGCTTTCTCAATTTTTTCAACTGCAGATTTACTGAACGCATGAGCAGTAACAGAGACTACACTTGATAATTCCCCACTACCTAATACCTTCACAGGTTTAGAAGTCGAATTGATCAGACCACTTTTATACAAAGTGTCAATATCCACCTTTTCTGTGTCGAGATTTGCCATCTGGGAAAGATTAACAATTTGATAGGTCGTCCTGAACCGACTGTTTGAGAAACCGCGTTTGGGTATGCGCCGCTGGAGAGGCATCTGACCTCCTTCATACCAGGCACGACGTTTACTACCTGAACGTGAGTGGTATCCTTTGTCACCTCTTCCTGACCTTTTCCCTTTTCCAGAACCGGGTCCCCTACCCACACGTTTCCTGTTTTTTGTGGAATTTGGAGTTGGTTTTAGTTTCCCTAATTTCATGATACTTCTTCTACATTTACCAGATAATCAACAACAGCAATCATCCCTCGTATTACTGGCGTGTCAGGCTTGACGACAGTTTGATGCATCCGTCTTAATCCCAGAGCGGCAAGAGTTTTCTTTGCCTTAAGTTTGTAACCAATAGCACTTTTGACTTGTGTAATTTTTAGTAAATTTTGCTTTTTTTTCGCCATAGAAATATGCTACTTAAAAATCTCGGAGATAGTAATGCCCCGTTTATTAGCAATAGACACAGGATCTTGTAATGATATCAATCCCCTTTCTGCTGCTCTGATAATACTGTTTGCATTGGATGATCCATATCTCTTCGTGAGAATATCCGTGATCCCACTTTGTTGCATCAGGGCTCTAATTGGTCCTCCAGCAATAATTCCTGTACCGGGAGAAGCAGGTTTCAGCAATACCTTAGAAGCACCAAACTTTCCCATAATTTGATGAGGAATCGTACCTTTGATAATGGGAACACGAAAAAGATTTTTCTTCGCATCTTCCTTTGCTTTGGTGATGGAAGATAATACCTCGTTGGACTTCCCATGTCCAAGACCTACGTGACCATTTCCGTCACCCACCACTACAGTGGCGCTAAATCGAAAACGACGTCCACCAGCCACTACCTTAGACACACGTCTGACCTTTACAACAGTTTCTTCATTAAGATCTAATTCTGTTGGATCAATGTAACTCAAAATTTTAATCCTCCTGATCTGGCTCCATCTGCCAATGCTTTTACCCTTCCATGATAAAGAAATCCATTTCGGTCAAAAACTACTTCTGTAATTTTTTTCTTTTTCGCTCTTTTCGCAATTTCACGACCGACAATCTCGCTCCTTTCCACTTTTGATTTTGCCTTCTCCAACTCCACCTGAAGACCCTTTTCAAGAGTTGAAGCTGATACAAGGGTCCTACCCTCCCAATCATTGATGATCTGGCCGTAAATATGCTTCAGGCTACGATACACAACGAGCCTATATCGATCTCTATGACGAATAGCCGTCCCTTTGCTACGCCTTCTTCTCCGCTCACACTTAATGACTTTTTCTAACTTTTTCACCACCAACTAACCTCCCACCGTTTTCCCTTTCTTGATTTTGACATATTCATCCTTATACCGAATCCCTTTTCCCTTGTAAGACTCCGGTGGTCTAAACATCCGAATTTTTGCTGCTACTTGACCCACCAGATGTTTGTCAATACCTGAAATAGAAATCGCATTTCTCTTGGCTTTGATTTCAATTTCGTCAGGTGGTTCAAAATAGATATCGTGAGAAAAACCTAAAGCAAGTTTCAACCTTTTGCCCTCAACATTTACAGAATAACCCATACCTCTGATTTCCAGTTCTTTGGTGAATCCCTCGGATACACCATGTACCATATTTGCTAAAATGGCACGTGATGTCCCATGAAGGGATCTGTGCAATTTTGTATCAGAAGGTCTGGTAACAACAATCTGATTATTTTCCTGAATAAAAGATATATCAGGATGAAATGAATATTGAAGTGTACCCTTTGGACCTGAACAAGTTACTTGATTACCATCAATTTTAACCTGCACTTTGCCAGGAATCGTAATGGGTTTTTTCCCTATTCTCGACATAACATCTTACCAGATATTACAAATGATTTCACCACCGACATTTAACTTCCGAGCTACTTTGTCTGAAATAACCCCTTTAGACGTTGTCAATATAGCAATTCCCATTCCATTTAGAACTTTGGGAATATTCTCGGCTTTTGCATAAACTCGCCTTCCAGGTTTACTTACCCTATCTATCTGGGAAATAACAGGATCATCGTTGTGGTCATATTTCAGAAATATCCTGATCATATCTTGGGGTATCCGTTTAATGATAATAAAATCCTTGATGTAATGCTCCTCTCGCAGGATATAAACAATTCGTTTCTTTACGGTCGATGCGGGGATATCAACCCACCGATTTCTCTCCTGCTGGGCATTTCTGATTCGTGTTAAAAGATCAGCAATTGGATCTGTCATTGTCAAATTTTATTCCTCCTGTTTACCAACTTGCCTTCGTAACACCTGGAATCTCTCCCCTAAGAGCAAGTTCACGAAAACATAATCTACAAAGACCAAATTTTCTCATATAACTTCTTGGACGCCCACATCTCGAACAACGATGATATTTTCTCGTACTAAACTTTGGTGAACGTTGTGCTTTTACAATCAGCGATTTTTTTGCCATCAGGAACCCTCTTCTAGTTGTTTCCCAATTCCCTTTTTCTTAAAACGATCTGTTGGTCTGAACGGGAAACCTAATGTACTTAACAATTCATAACCGATTTCATCATCTTCAGCGGAGGTTACTATGTTTATCTCTAATCCCCGGATTTTATCAATTTTATCGTAATCGATTTCTGTAAAAACGATCTGTTCTTCCAACCCAAAATTAAAGTTTCCCTTTCCGTCAAACTTCTTTACAGATAGACCATTGAAGTCACGAACACGGGGAATAGCAATATTTATAAGTCTTTCAAGAAATTCATACATTTTCCATTGACGTAAAGTCACCCGGCAACCTACAGGATCACCTTTACGAATTTTAAAATTTGAAATTGCTTTCTTCGCATAAGTTACAACTGCTCGCTGTCCTGAGATCGTTGTCAGATCATCTAATGCATGTTCTAACGAACTGGGTTCATCCTTTGCCCGACCTAATCCAATATTCATTGATATTTTCTCGATTTGCGGTACCTGAAGAGCATTTTTGTAACCAAATATTTCAATCATATGGGGAATAACCACATCTTGATATCTTTTGAATAAATTTGGTTTATATTCATCACCACCTACTTTTTTTATAATTTCAGCCTTTGGGGCAGTTTTCTTTTTATCCGGCGGCTTAACCTTTGCAGGAGGTCTTTTTTTACTGGAAGATGTTCTTTTCTTTACCGTCTTCTTAACAGCCTTCTTCTTTGTGGTAGAAGCTTTCGTTTTAGCTGTACTTTTCTTGGGAGTGGTAACTTCAGTTTTTTTACCAGATGATTTTTTCACCCGCTCTACTTCAGCTTTTTTTTCTGCCTTCTCTCCAGTCAAAATTCTTCTCCCTATGAATCGATATCCTCACCTGTTTTTCGTGACACCCTAATCTTTCTTCCAGTATCGAGAAATCTATGACCAATACGTGATCTCTTACCCCCAAAGGTTACCATAACATTGGATATATGAATGGGAGCTTCCTTTTCAATGATACCTCCCTGAGGATTTTGTTGGCTTGGTCTCGAGTGTTTCTTAACGAAATTCACACCTTCCACGATCACCCGGTTTGTTTTGGGAAAAACGTAAAGAATCTTCCCCGTTTTTCCTTGGTCATTTCCTGAAATAACTGTGACTGTGTCGCCTTTTTTAATGTGCATTTTAGATTACCTCCGGAGCCATAGAGACAATTTTCATATACCCTTTTTCACGAAGCTCCCTTGATACTGGTCCAAAAATACGAGTTCCTATTGGTTCACCTACATTTGAAAGAAGAACAGCAGCATTATCATCAAACCGGACATAGGATCCATCTTTACGCCTGATTTCTTTCTTTGTCCGAACTACCACAGCTCTTGATTTATCTCCTTTCTTTACCATACCTTCAGGTAGGGCTTTTTTAACGGTAACAACAATAACATCCCCCACACTGGCGTACCGTCGGCGGGTCCCACCCAATACTTTGAAACAGAGAACTTCTCGAGCCCCAGTATTATCCGCAACTTTTAATCTTGTCTCCGATTGAATCATTATAACCTCTCAAACCTCTCTGTCCTCAAATACCTTTTGACTTTTCAATAATTTCCGTTACCCGCCACCGTTTTAGCTTACTCAGCGGTCTAGAGGAAATAATTCTTACTGTGTCACCTATTGAACACTCGTTCTTCTCGTCGTGAACATAGTACTTCTTTTTTCGGGTAATATATTTCTTGTAAATCGGGTGTTGAACCCGTCGTTCAACCGAAACAACAACAGTCTTATCCATTCTATCACTTACTACCATACCCATCATTGTTGGTCTTTTACCTCGATTGTTCATTGGTCATTCCTTAAATCGTTTCTTTCTGATTCCCAATTCATATTCTTTTAATAGCGTTTTAACCTGTGCGATTTCCCGACGAAGAAAACGAATTC
Organism: Fidelibacterota bacterium; assembly: GCA_014381485.1. GTDB lineage: Bacteria > Fidelibacterota > Marinisomatia > Marinisomatales > CAZVFT01 > JACNLN01. The sequence goes on along the minus strand of JACNLN010000087.1, from coordinate 23,018 downwards.
TCAACGGATTTTCTAATTGTTGAAGTGCTTTTTGAAACCTCAAATTTTCGAGTTCTTCCAAATCGTCCTCGAGTCTTGTTTGAAGTTCAGCTACAGTTATCTCTTTTAATTCTTCTTTCTTCATTAGCTATAATCCTGGTCATAAAATAATTCAACTAAACAGTGACTTCCCGTCGTTTTGTCAGTTTAGTTTTTATGGGTAATTTAAACCCAGCGATTCGAAAAGCTTCAGCTGCCAACTCACTGTCTACTCCTTCTATTTCAAAGAGAATACGACCGGGTTTAACCACAGCTACCCAGTATTCTGGAGCACCTTTACCCTTACCCATCCGAACTTCTGCTGGTTTTTTTGATACCGGTTTATCTGGAAAAATTCTAATCCACATCCGACCATGTTTGCGAATCTTCCTTACAATTGCAACCCGAGCTGCCTCTATTTGGCGAGCAGTTACCCAACCCGGTTCCAACGCCTTGAGACCGTAGCTACCGAAAACCACATGGCTGCCACGAGTAGCTAAACCTCTCCTTCGACCCCGTTGTTGTTTACGCCATTTTGTTTTCCTTGGTTCTAACATCAGGTGGGTATCTCCCCATTACAAATCCATACCTTAACTCCTATAATACCGTAGGTAGTCCGTGCTTCTGTTATGGCATAATCAATATCAGATCTTAAAGTTTGAAGTGGAACACTACCTTCATGAAAATTTTCCGATCTTGCAATCTCAGCACCACCTAATCTACCAGCTACCCTAACTCGAATACCATCTGCTCCCATTCTCATTGTTGCTTGAATTGCCTTCTTCACTGCCCTTCGATATGATATTTTCTTGATGATCTGTTGAGCTATGCTCACTCCAACCAGACGAGCATCTAATTCCGGTCTTTTAATCTCTGATACATTTACCTGTACGTCAGTATTAGAAAGACGTTTAAATTCCTCTCGCAGACGATCTACCTCTTCCCCACCTTTCCCGATGACGATACCTGGACGTGATGTGTTAATCGTTACAATGATTTTCTTAGACGTACGGTTAATGACAACTTTTGAAATTCCCGCATTGGGTAAACGACGTTCAATATACTGTCTGAGAGTTATATCTCCAGCAATGTAGGAAGGAAAATCCTTTCCACCATACCAGTTAGAAACCCACGGTTTATTAACCCCTAATCTGAACCCTGTCGGATGTGTTTTTTGTCCCACGTTAAATCCTTATTTTCTATCACTTAAAACTATTGTTAAATGACTCATCCTTCTCCGAATTCTGGATGCTCTACCCATTGCAGCAGGTCGAAAACGTTTCATTGTAGGTCCCTCATTTACGAAAGCTTCTTTTATAATTAAATTTTCTGGATCGGCATTTTTCCCCTCATCAGTCTGAAGAAAATTAGCAATGGCTGATCGGATAGTCTTTTCAATAACGTCAGAGGCTTTCAATGAAGAAAAGTGTAAAAGATTCAAAGCTGTTCCAACATTCTTTTCTGAAACCATATCCAAAACTTTACGGATTTTCCGGACAGATTGACGGATATACTTAGATTGTGCTCTAGATTCCATCGTTATCTCTGCTTCTTTCTATCGCCTGAATGGATTCGAAACGTTCTGGTAGGTGAAAATTCCCCAAGTCTATGTCCAACCATATTCTCAGTTATAAACACTGGAATGAACTGCTTTCCATTATGAACTGCAAAGGTAAATCCCACAAAATCAGGAGTAATAATGCTTTGCCGTGACCAGGTTCTTATAACCTTTTTCTTTTTTTCCTTCTTCATTGCTTCAATTTTTTTCAACAGTTTGGGATCAATATACGGACCTTTTTTCACCGATCGAGACATACGTTATTTTCTCCTTTTCACAATGAATTTATCCGATTGCTTGTTCTTTTTGCGAGTCTTGTACCCTTTAGTCGGTTTTCCCCATGGGGTTGCTGGGTGACGACCTCCTGAGGATTTCCCTTCACCTCCCCCAAGTGGATGATCAACTGGATTCATAGCAACTCCACGTACGGAAGGCCTTCGACCTAACCAGCGACTTCGACCGGCTTTTCCGAGGTTGAGAGCTTCATGACTTTTGTTACCAACATCTCCAATCGTAGCACAACAATCCTCATGGAACAACCGAATTTCACCAGATGGAAGTTTTAAACTCACCATACCGCCATCTTTTGCCATAACCTGTGCTCCCGTTCCTGCACTACGTATTAGCTGACCGCCCTTCCCAACTGACAATTCAACATTATGAACAGACAAACCAGAGGGAATATTTTTTAATGGTAAATTGTTTCCAATTTTTATTGGCACCTTTTTCCCTGATATAACTTCATCACCCACCTTTAATCCGTATGGTGCAAGAATATAACGCTTCTCTCCATCAGCATAAAAAAGTAACGCTATTCGAGCAGATCGGTTTGGATCGTACTCAATGGTAGCTACTTTTGCTGGAATATCAAATTTATCCCGCTTAAAATCTATGACACGATACCTCCGCTTATGCCCTCCACCTCGATGGCGAACGGTAATTCGACCCTGCTTATTCCTTCCACCTTTTTTCTTAAGAGAACGTAATAGACTCTTTTCTGGTTTTGTTCGAGTCACTTCCTCAAAAGTAGAGACGGACATAAACCTTTGCCCTGGGGTTGTCGGTTTTTTAATTTTTACTGGCATAACTTAACTCGTCACTTCTGCTCCAAATAAATCAATGGAAAAACCTGGTTCTAATGTCACAATCGCTTTTTTCCAATCAGCTCTCTTTCCCACTGTCCGGATGGGACGTCCACCACTTCGGATGGTGAGTCCCTTTCTTTTACCTTTCATATTTATTGTGCTTACCTTCTTAACCTTTACGTCAAACTTTCTCTCAACTGCTCCTTTAATCTCGATTTTATTCGCCTTTGGATCTACCTGAAATGCATATTTCCTCTGCGATTCCTCAAGACGGTGCATTTTTTCCGTTGTAATTGGACGGACAAGAATAATTCTATCTTTTACCATTTCAGTTTATTACCAATTGTTTATTCAACTGCTTTATTCCCTCTTTATCAAAAAGTAGAATATCACAATCAATCATATTATAGGTCGATAACTGCACAGCAGGTACAACTGTTACATTGGGGAGATTTCGAGCTGAAAGACGCAGATTCTTATTCAATTCTGCTGGACAAAATGTGACCTTCTTATCAGCAATATTAAGATTCCTCAAAACTTCTCTGAATGACTTTGTACTGGCTTTAGTTAATTCAAGTTTATCCATAACATAAATTTCTTTATCCACTATCTTTTGAGAGAGAACACTCCGTCTGGCAAGTCGCTTCATTTTCTTTGGCAATTTATAGTGGTAATCATGTGGTTTCGGACCAAAAGTAACACCACCCCCCCTCCACAATGGTGAACGGATTGTTCCAGCTCTTGCTACTCCTCTTCCCTTTTGTCTCCACGGCTTCCGACCACCACCACGAACTTCAGAACGAGTCTTAGTGGAATGACTCCCCTGTCTTGAATTAACCCTTTCTGCAAGAATTGCCCGATGGACCACATCTTCATTAGGCTCAATCTTGAAGACCGAATTGTCAACCTTTACTCTTGAGATTTCCTCTCCTTGTGTATTATGTACTTTTATTTGCATCACAAAAGTGTTCTATGATTTTGTAACAACAACAATTCCATTTCTTGGTCCAGGTACAGGACCCTTTATATAGAGGTGGTGCTTATCTTTATCCACACTAACGACTTTGAGATTTTTTATCAGGACTTTTTTATTCCCCATATGACCGGGCATTTTCATCCCAGGCCAAACACGGGATGGATCCGATGACTGACCAATTGATCCCGCTGCTCTTAACTGATCAGACTTACCATGGCTTTTAGGACCGCCATGAAACCCGTGTCGCTTAACCACACCTGCAAATCCTTTACCTTTTGAAAAACCACTAATGTTAACTACATCTCCTTCTTTGAATATGTCTACAGCAATCACTTGTCCAATTTTGATTTTTTGACCTTTTCTCAATGGGAATTCCATCAAATAATTTTTTGGTTCAACTCCAGCTTTTTTGAAATGTCCTATCATTGGGTTATTCGTTTTCTTTTGTTTCTTGTTACTATATCCAACTTGAACTGCTCTGTATCCGTCATTATTTTTCGTTTTAATCTGAACAACAACACAAGGTCCAGCTTGAATAACAGAAACAGGAATATTTTCACCATCGGAATCAAAGAGACGAGACATTCCTACCTTTTTACCAATTAATCCGTTCATAGTTATGCCTTTATCTCAATATCTACTCCAGCAGGAAGATCTACTTTCATCAGAGAATCGATGGTTTTAGGTGAAGCATTTAAAATGTCAATTAACCTTTTGTGAATTTTCGTTTGGAATTGTTCACGCGATTTTTTATTCACATGAGGCGATCTAAGCACCGTATACACTGTTCGTTTAGTTGGTAAGGGAATAGGACCTAAAATCACTGCTCCCGTAGATCGGACAGTTTTTACAATTCTGTCCATAGATTTGTCCAGAAGGTTATGATCATATGCCTTTATTTTTATCCTTATCGTTTGTCCAGCCAATTTGATTCTCCTTACTCAAGAATATCCGTCACGACTCCAGCTCCAACGGTGTGACCACCCTCACGAATCGCAAACCTCAACTCCTTCTCCATCGCTATCGGTGTTATCAACTCCACTTTAACGTTTACATTATCTCCTGGCATCACCATCTCTACTCCCTCAGGCAAACTCACCACGCCCGTCACATCTGTCGTTCGAAAATAAAACTGAGGCCGATATCCCTCAAAAAAGGGCGTGTGACGACCTCCCTCCTCCTTCTTCAATACATATACCTTCGCCTCAAACTTCGTGTGGGGCGTGATACTTCCTACCGCCGATATAACCTGACCTCGCTTTAAATCATCCTTATCCACTCCCCTCAACAATAAACCAGCATTATCTCCAGCCTGACCCTCATCCAATATCTTACGAAACATCTCTACTCCCGTCACTACCGTCTTACTCGTCTCTCCTAATCCCACTATCTCTACCGAATCACCTACCTTTATTATCCCACGCTCTATCCTTCCTGTACCTACCGTACCTCGTCCCGTAATACTGAATACATCCTCCACAGGCATCAAAAATGGCCTGTCTATATCTCGCTCCGGCTCCGGTATGTAACTGTCTATCGCATCCAATAACTCCACTATACACCGAGTCAACTCCTCATCCTCTGGATTGCTCAACGCCTCCAACGCACTACCCTGTATTATCGGTATCTCATCACCAGGAAAATTGTACTCATCCAATAACTCACGCAACTCCAACTCCACTAACTCCAGTAACTCCGGATCATCTACCTGATCCGTCTTGTTCATAAATACCACAATAGCCGGAACATTTACCTGACGTGCTAATAATACATGCTCACGTGTCTGGGGCATTGGACCATCTGCCGCCGATACTACCAATACAGATCCATCCATCTGTGCCGCTCCCGTTATCATATTCTTGATGTAATCTGCATGTCCCGGACAATCTATGTGTGCATAATGACGATTATCCGTCTCATACTCCACATGTGCCGTCTGTATCGTTAATCCTCGCTCCCGCTCCTCAGGAGCACTATCAATACTATCAAACGTCCGAGCCTCTGCTAAACCACGCTTGCTTAAATATAACGTCATCGCTGCCGTCAATGTCGTCTTCCCATGATCTACATGACCTATCGTCCCTATATTTAAGTGAGGCTTCGTCCTCGAAAATTTCTCCTTTGCCATTGTGCTGTTCCTCCCTAATGTTGATCTTATCTTATATTGTTATTACCCCACGGGCTTTTTCCATAATCTTGGCTTCAATTCTAGTAGGAACATCTTGATATTCCTCGAATTCCATTGTAAAAACTGCTCTTCCCTGTGTGATAGATCTCAAATCCGTAGCGTACCCAAACATTTCGCTCAAAGGAACTTTTGAATGCAAAACAACTGCATCCTTCCGATGTTCGGTTCCCATAATCCTGCCTCGTCTGGAATTTAAATCAGCCATTACATCCCCAATGTACTGTTCTGACAATATAACTTCGAGCTTCATCACAGGTTCTGTCAAACTGGGCTTTGCTTTTTTACAAGCCTCCTGAATAGCCATTGAACCAGCAAATTTAAAAGCAATTTCCGATGAATCTACTTCGTGATAGGACCCATCAATAAGCTCCACCCGAATATCCTCCAGGGGATACCCAGCTAAAACCCCGTTCTTAAGGGCTTCTTGGATTCCTTGATTAACAGCTGGAATGTAGTCCCGGGGTATAACTCCACCCACTATTTTTGTCTCGAAATGATATCCTTTGCCGGCCTCATTTGGTTCAACTTTTATCTTAACACATCCGTATTGTCCACGTCCCCCCGATTGGCGAATAAACTTCCCCTCTGCTTCCGCAGACTTTTTTATGGTCTCCCGATAAGCAACTTGAGGTCTACCTACATTGGCTCGAATATTGAATTCCCGCATCAACCTATCTACTAAAATTTCTAAATGTAACTCCCCCATTCCAGAAATTATCGTTTGATCTGTTTCACTATCCCTTTCTACTTTAAAAGTAGGGTCCTCATCAGAAAGCTTTACCAACGCTTCCGATAGGACATTCTGATCTGCCTTACTTGATGGCTCTATTGTCACAGAAATCACTGGTTTCTGAAACTCCATTGATTCAAGAATAATGGGATATTTGCGATCACACAGTGTATGTCCCGTTTTTGTATGTTTCAATCCAACTGCAGCAGCAATTTCACCCGCAGTCACTTTCTCTCTCTCCTCACGTTTGTCGGCGTGCATCAATAATAAACGAGATACTCTTTCTTTCCTACCAACCGTAGAATTGTAAATTGAATCCTTGATTTTGACTTCACCTGAATAAACACGGAAAAATGTCAATCTGCCTACATAGGGATCAGACATGATTTTAAAAGCTAAAGCACTGAAGGGTTCATTTGGTGAAGGTTTCCTGCTTAACGTTATATCACTATCCTCAGGTGGAAAACCAATTATCTCTTGTTTATCCATTGGAGAGGGTAGATAATCAACTATTGCATCCAGTAATCTCTGAATGCCTTTATTTTTATAAGCAGATCCACACAGTACTGGAATAAAGGCATTATCTAAACATCCTTTTCGAATAGCATTTTTAATTTCCTCTGTTGTCAAATCTTTCCCGGCGAGATATTTCTCAAAAAGCTGTTCATCGTATGCTGCAATTTCCTCCACCATCTTGTGGCGGGCTTCCTCAACTTCCTCCACCATATCACTAGGAATATCAATAAGTTCAAAATGAGTGCCGAGACTGGGCTCATAATAAACAATTGCTTTCATAGAAATTAAATCCACAATACCCGTAAATAAATCACCTGCCCCAATAGGTAAAACAAGAAGCAAAGGTTTTGCATTCAAACGGTGTTTCATCATATGAATTACTTCATAAAAATCAGCTCCCATCCGATCCATTTTATTTACAAAAGCAACTCGTGGAACTTTATATCTGTCTGCTTGACGCCAGACTGTCTCACTTTGGGGTTCTACCCCTCCTACTGCACAGAATACTACAATCCCACCATCGAGAACTCTTAACGAGCGTTCGACTTCAGCAGTAAAGTCTATGTGACCCGGTGTATCAATGATGTTAATCCGGTGTTCATTCCAAAAAGTAGTGGTTGCTGCTGAAGTAATGGTAATACCACGTTCCCTTTCTTGATCCATCCAATCCATTGCTGTAGAACCCTCGTGTACCTCGCCCATACGATGTAAACGTCCTGTATAGAACAAAATCCGCTCCGTCGTTGTTGTCTTACCCGCATCAATATGAGCCATGATGCCAATGTTTCTTACTCTTTCTAAAGGTGACTTCTTCATGATTATCTACCAAAGTGAGCAAATGCTTTATTTGCTTCAGCCATACGATGTGTATCTTCCTTTTTCTTAATGGCTCCACCATCATTATTTGCAGCAGCTAATAATTCAGAAGCCAGCTTCTCAGCCATCGGTTTACCTTTTCGATTTTTTGCGTATGTAATAATCCATCGCGTGCCAAGAGCAAAAGCCCGGTGGTTTGCTACTTCAACCGGTATCTGATATGTGGCACCACCAATTCGCCTTGATTTCACTTCTATGAGAGGTTTTACATTCTCCATAGCTTTATGAAACAATTCAAGAGGATCGCTTTTTGTCTTGCCCTCAATAATATTCAGTGCACCATAGAAGATCCGTTCAGAAGTTCCCTTTTTACCCTGCTGTAATAAATTGTTGATAAATTTTTGAACCATTACGTCCCCATATACGGGATCTGGAGAAATTTGCCTTCTTTCCGCTCTACTTCTTCTCATAACTTACCTCGGTCTTTTTGTGCCATAGCGAGAACGGCTGGTTGTTCGATCAACAACTCCAGCAGTGTCTAAAGTTCCACGCACAATGTGGTAACGAACTCCTGGAAGGTCTTTTACCCTTCCCCCCTCGATTAGTACAATAGAATGTTCCTGAAGGTTATGACCTTCCCCAGGGATATAAGCAGTAACTTCCATTCCATTAGTTAGCCGAATTCTGGCTACCTTTCGTAAGGCAGAATTTGGTTTTTTCGGTGTTGTTGTGTACACCCGAGTACATACACCTCGTTTTTGAGGATTTCCCATTAAAGCTGGGGCTGTCTTCTTCTTTATTACTTTTTTCCTTCCTTTTCGAACTAACTGATTAATAGTCGGCATTCAACTACTCCATATAAAAACATTCATCTAACTAGTAGATACTTCTTCTTTAATTTCCACAGGAACCTCTTCCGCAACTAATTCCTCTTCAGGAGCATGAACTAAAGGATCTTTAAATTGATTAAAGCCAGTCCCAGATGGAATAAGTTTACCCATAATGACATTCTCCTTCAATCCAATGAGGTGATCTATCTTACCTTCAGCAGAAGCATCAGTTAAAACACGGGTTGTCTCCTGAAAAGAAGCTGCAGATATAAAACTCTCAGTATTTAAAGATGCACGGGTAATCCCTAGTAACAGGGGTTGGAAAGATGCCTGTTTGGCCTTCCGGGTCTTTATTGAATTCTTCTTACCTTCTTTCAATTCCCTATTAATAGTCCTTAACTCAGATTTGTCTATAAGGTCCCCCTCCTCGAATTCGGAATCGCCCGGATTTGTCACTACTGCCATATTTGAAACTCGGGAATTTTCTTGGAAAAGTTGAACTCTATTGACACTATCACCTGGGAGGAAAACTGTATCTCCATTATCTTCTACCTTTAACTTCTGCATCATCTGACGTACAATCACTTCAATATGTTTGTCGTTTATCCGTACACCTTGCAAACGATACACTTCCTGAATCTCATTTACGAGGTATTCTTGAACACGCTCTGGTCCGAGAATATTGAGAATATCTTTTGGTGAAATAGCCCCTTCACAAAGACGATCACCAGCACTGACCCAATCGCCTTCATGCACAATGACGTGTTTGCCATAAGGAATTTTATATTTACCCTTTTCGTCGTGAGTACCGTGAACGATCATCTCACGGATGCCTCGTTTTGTTTTACCAAAACTTACAACACCATTTATTTCAGTAACTACTGCAGGTTCTTTTGGCTTTCTTACCTCAAATAATTCGGCTACTCTGGGTAATCCTCCTGTAATATCCCGCGTCTTCCCTACCCCCCTCGAAATTTTTACGAGAATAGTCCCTGCCGATACCTTTTGTCCATCTGCAACCATTAAAATGGCTTCAACTGGTAGTATTGTCCCTCCTGATACAATATTTTTATTTTTATCTGTTATTTCAATGTGTGGAGATAAGTTTCTATCTTTAGATTCAATTATTACCATTTGTTTTTTACCACTCTCTACCGCCTCCACATGGTAAGTCTCACCTTCTATCATGTCAACAAACCGAACATATCCACTCTGACGTGCAAGAATTACATCTGTGTATGGATCCCATGTAAATAATACCTGTCCCACCTCTACTTTTTGATTATTTTTTACCAGAAGAATCGATCCATACGGAACATTATAACTGGTTAGAACCTTGTCATTATCACCCATAACCTCAATCATTGCATTCCGAATAAGTACTCGATTGAGTTTACGTTTTGTCTCTGAAATATCCTCCTCATCTACAACTTTTGCACATTTTAGATTGGGTGAAAATCGAATTGTACCTTCTTTGCTGGTTACCATCTGGGATTTTTCAATAATTCTAGAAGCTGTCCCACCTATATGAAACGTCCTTAATGTAAGCTGAGTACCTGGTTCACCAATGCTTTGAGCAGCAACAATACCCACAGCAGTGCCCATCGACACAAGTTTTTTTGTATTCAAATCCAACCCATAACAATTACGACAAACGCCATGTTTCGCTTCACAGGTTAATACTGAACGAATAAATACTCTGTTCAAACCAAGATTAGCAATTGTATCGCTTACTTCATCATCTATTGGCGTCGCCTCTTTAACCACAACTTTTCCTCGGTGAATGATATCCTCTTGTAAAACACGTCCACGAATACGATCTCGAAGTGGTTCGATAATTTCTTCACCTTCCTTCAAATCGGAAATCCACACTCCATTAATAGTTCCACAATCTTCGATTGTTACCACAACATCTTGAGCAACATCCACAAGACGACGCGTTAAATATCCAGCATCAGCTGTTTTCAAAGCAGTATCAGCAAGTCCTTTCCGAGCACCGTGTGTCGAAATGAAATATTCCAATACCGATAACCCTTCTTTAAAATTTGAAGTGATAGGATTCTCGATAATTTCACCTCTTCCGCCAGTCATACTTTTTTTAGGTTTCGCCATTAATCCACGCATGGCAGCCAGCTGTCTAATCTGATCCTGACTACCACGTGCACCTGAATCTGCCATCATAAAAACCGGATTGAACCCCTCTTGATCAGATTCTAAATGATACATCATATCAGCAGCTACCTTGTTTGTGGTATGAGTCCAAACATCGATAATCTTGTTATACCTCTCACCCTCAGTCAATATTCGTCTGTTATACTTGGATTGAATTGATCTCACCTCTTTAGTAGCGTGTTGAATATTATTCTGTTTTTCATCTGGCACCAATACATCTTCAATAGATATGGACGTCCCACTTTTTGTAGCATAATCAAACCCAAACTTTTTAAGGTCATCTAAAAATTCAACCGTCCTGTGATTTCCTGCTTTTTCATAAGCTTCATGTATAATTTTCTCAATTTTCTTTTTCGATATCAGCATATCAATATAATCCAGTTCATCAGGAAGAATTGAATTAAATATCGCACGTCCGACACTGGTCTCTTTAAACCATCTATCACCGATTCTCAGATTAATAATGGCGTGGAGACCGACGACCTTATTTTCATATGCAAGAGCTACCTCATCAATACTGGAGAAATTCATCCCTTCCCCTTTTTCTCCTTTTTTCTTCTTGGTCAGGTAATAACAACCGAGAACCATATCTTGGGAGGGGATAGTGATCGGATTACCGTGAGCTGGATGGAGAATATTATGAGATGAAAGCATTAACATTCTGGCTTCAAGTTGTGCTTCGGGAGAAAGGGGCACATGAACCGCCATCTGGTCTCCATCGAAATCAGCATTAAAAGCAGTACAGACTAATGGATGAATCTGGATAGCTTTGCCATCAACAAGAACTGGTTGGAATGCTTGAATACCCAAACGATGGAGAGTAGGAGCCCGATTTAACAATACTGGATGATCTCTCACCACGTACTCAAGAACATCATACACCTGAGGCGACTTTTGTTCAACTAACAGTTTTCCGCCCCTTGGGGTTTTTGCATAACCTCTAACAATCAACTCATGGATTAAATGAGGTTTGAAGAGTTCAATGGCAATATCTTTCGGAAGGCCACATTCATGCAATTTCAGGCGCGGACCCACCACAATAACAGACCGCCCCGAATAATCCACTCGTTTACCCAAGAGGTTCTGACGGAATCGACCCTGTTTACCTCTAAGCATATCGCTTAAGCTTTTCAGAGGTCTTCGGGTTCCGCTACTAAGTGCAGTTCCACGGCGGGTATTATCCAAAAGTGTATCTACGGCTTCTTGAAGCATACGTTTTTCATTCCTGAGAATGACATCCGGTGCCTGAATCCCCATCAACTGTTTCAACCGATTGTTTCTAATTATTACTCGCCTGTAAAGATCATTGAGATCACTGGCAGCAAATCGTCCACCTTCCAGTGGTACAAGAGGTCTCAATTCCGGAGGTATTACCGGAAGTACACTAATAACCATCCATTCAGGACGATTAACCCGTCTTTTATCTGGACTGGGATAGAATGCTTTAACTACTTTTAAGCGCTTTAAAGCATCTGAACGTTTTTGACGGGATCGCGAGGTCTTAATCGTATGCTCAAGCTCTTTTATTAGAGAATAAATATTAAGGGTTCTGAAAGCCTCAATAATGGCTTCCCCACCCATCGCAGCATAAAAATAATTTTCTTCATCACGGTCTTCCTCACCAACGGTATCTTTTCCAAATTGAGCTTCCAGTTCTAAAAATTCAAGTTCATTAATCAAGTCAAACTTCTTTTTCTCTGATGCACCAGGATTAATGATAATATAATCCTCATAATAAATTACCTTTTCGATTTCACGGGTAGGAATGCCCAAAAGGTGACTTATTTTCCCGGGAATTGATCTCAAATACCAAATATGTACTACCGGTACAGCGAGGGTAATGTGTCCCACACGTTCTCTACGTACTCTCCGTCGTGTTACTTCTACACCACAACGGTCACAGATAATGCTTCTGTAACGAATCCCTTTGTACTTCCCGCAATGACACTCATAATCTTTCACAGGACCAAATATCTTTTCACAGAATAATCCGTCTTTCTCTGGCTTATATGATCGGTAATTAATAGTCTCAGGCTTCAACACTTCGCCATAGGACCTATTCAGAATCTCCTCAGGAGAAGTGAGTCCAATAGATACAGCTTTGAAATCTCGGCTAGTATCAACTTTGGGTGGTTTTATGTATACCAATTATTATCCTCCACCTATTGATGTAGTTCTACATTAACACCCAATCCTTGAAGTTCCTTCACTAATACGTTGAAAGATTCTGGAACCCCAAAGCTTGGTATATTTTCACCTCTTACGATGGCATTATAGACCTTTGAACGACCTTCAACATCGTCAGATTTTACCGTGAGTATTTCTCTTAAGGTATTAGACGCACCGTATGCTTCAAGTGCCCAAACTTCCATCTCCCCAAAACGTTGTCCTCCGAATTGGGCTTTACCCCCTAACGGTTGTTGCGTGATGAGTGAGTATGGACCTGTAGATCGAGCGTGCATTTTATCAACAACCATATGGTTTAATTTCATCATATAAATCTTACCTACTGTCACAGGATAATCGAACTTTTCACCGGTTTTTCCATCATGAAGCTCAACCTTAGATCCTTTGGGAATATTAGCTTTTTTTAATTCCTCTTCAACCTGTATTGGGGTTGCTCCATCAAATGCTGGCGTCTCATACGAAACACCAAGTTTTTCACCAGCCAAGCCAAGCATCGTTTCATATAATTGACCAAGATTCATACGGGAAGGTACTCCAAGAGGATTAAGAACTATATCCACTGGAGTTCCATCAGCCAAAAATGGCATATCTTCTTCAGGAACAACCACAGAAACGACCCCCTTATTTCCATGACGTCCAGCCATCTTGTCACCTACCTGGAGCTTCCGTTTACTCGCAATGTTTACTTTTGCTAGTTTCAGAACGCCAGGTTGAAGTTCATCACCTACCTGAAGTTTATAAATCTCCCGCTCAAGATTATCCTCAACCCTCTTCCATTCTCTGTTGAAAGAATTCCATACCCCTTCAATTTGGACCCAAACATTTCTATCAACTACCCAGGGTTTCTCTCGTTTAATTCTCTCATAATCGAGATCTCTCAACCTTTTTTCTGTAAGTTTCGTAGAGGCTTTAATAATGGTCTTGCTCGTAGCTTTATCTCTTAATCCAGCTGAAGTCTGATTCTCCATTAGCTGTTTTAATCGTTTGTCTCTCCTCATCTTTAGCTGTTTTTTAGCTTTTCTAACATCCTCTTGAAGCTGTGCAATAATTTTATGTTCCTGTACACGTGATCCCTTTCTCTTTCTCTCAAAAAGTCGTGTCCTGGTTACTACACCATCGATACCGTGTTCAGCTTTTTTGGATGCATCCTTAACATCCCCAGCTTTTTCACCAAAAATAGCCCTTAATAGCTTCTCTTCAGGGGTTGGATCTGTCTCACCTTTTGGTGTCACCTTTCCAACAATAATATCACCAGGCTTCACCCTGGCTCCTACACGGATAACCCCATTTTCATCAAGATCCTTTGTGTTTTCTTCACTCACATTAGGAATTTCACTGGTAAGTTCCTCTTCACCCCGTTTTGTATCTCGAACCTCAAGCTCTATTTCTGAAACAGACACCGATGTGAATATATCGTCTTTTACCAACCGTTCGGTGACGACTATAGCATCTTCAAAATTATAACCCCACCACGGCATAAACGCGACAAGTAGATTCCTCCCCAGTGCCAACTCACCTCTTCTAACTGCAGTTCCATCAGCCAAAAGATCGCCAATTTTTACTTTTTGTCCTTCACTAACAACTGGTCTTTGATCAATACAGGTATCCTGGTTAGAACGGCGGTATTTCTTTAAAGAAATGTGGATTAAATTTTTCTCATCCTCATGTGTAATTATAATATCATCAGGAATATTGTCAGATCGAATAACAATCTTCTCTGCATCTACAGATTCAACAACACCTTCAACTGGTGAATAGATCGTTCCCCTGGAATCATGTACTATTACCTTTTCCATACCCGTTCCTACTATGGGCGCTTCCGGATTCAGTAACGGTACAGCCTGACGTTGCATATTTGAGCCCATCAGAGCACGATTTGCATCATCATGTTCTAAAAACGGAATAAGGGAAGCAGCTACACTTAAAACCTGTTGAGGAACTACATCCATATACTGGATTTCCTCAGGATTAACAATTGGAAAATCACCCTTAATCCTTGCTCTTACTTGTGATTCTACAATTTTACCTTTTTCGTCAACTGCAATATTGGGCTGTGCTATGATTGATCTATCCTCATCTTCAGCGGAAAGGTATTTTATTTCCTGGGTAACAAAAGCATCTTTGTCATTTTGATGTTTGACCACTCGATAAGGAGCCTCAATGAATCCCAAATCATTCACATCTGCAAACATCGCTAGAGACGAGATTAGACCAATATTAGGACCTTCTGGTGTTTCAATTGGACAGAGACGACTATAATGTGTGTAATGAACATCACGCACTTCAAAACCAGCCCGCTCTCGAGTTAATCCCCCAGGACCAAGAGCAGAAACTCTCCGTTTGTGAGTGATCTCAGCCAAAGGATTTGTTTGGTCCATAAATTGGCTCAACTGGCTGGTACCAAAAAATGTGTTAATTACCGTCGTGACAACTCTTGAATTAATAAGATCTTGAGGTGTTAAACTCTCAGCCTCCCGTAAATTCATCCTTTCACGTACGTTGCGAATCATACGAGTCATAGCGATCATAAATTGATTGGTCAATTGCTCACAAACCGTTTTCATCCTGCGATTACCCAGATGGTCAATATCGTCAGGTCCTCGTTGACCCATTCGCATTTCAATAAGATATTGAATAATCATAGTAAGATCATCTGTGGTCAGGATTGTGTTATCAAGAGGAACATTCAAATCAAACTGCTTATTAATACGATATCGTCCAACCTTACCAAGATCATAACGTTTGGGACTGAAAAACATCCTCTCAATAAATTTCTGAGCTGTTTCCAGATTAGGGGGTTCACCAGAACGTATATGTTGATACATTAATCTAAGTGCTTCTTCCATATTTTTCGTGGGATCCTTCTTCATCGTATTAGCAAAAATTTCCGCTGCTAATTCGTCATGAACTTGAGCTACCTCAATGGTCTTAGTCGAGGTCTTTTTAAGTTCCTCCAAGAGTTCTACAGTAACTTCAGCCCCATCCTCACAAAATATTTCTCCTGTTTCCACATTAATAACATCATTGGCTACTCTTGCACCTATAAATTTTTCAGCAACTTTTGACTTTATATTGACCTTTTTAATCAGGTTAAAGGCACGAAAAATATCTGCATTACTGGAAAATCCTAATGCTCTAAGGAGTGTAGTAACAGGAAATTTTCTTCTCCGATCAATAATGACAAAAATACAATCAGCAATATCGGTGGTAAAATCGACCCATGATCCACGCGATGGTATAACACGAGCTTGAAACAACTTTGTCCCATTTGGATGAATATGCTCATCAAAAAACACACCCGGAGATCGCTGTAACTGATTAACTATAACCCTTTCAGCCCCATTTATAATGAATGTTCCTCTTTCAGTCATATGGGGTAGATTACCAAAATATACATCCTGTTCGATACTTTGAGCATATTTTGATTTATCATATTCATCGGTCAGATGGAGAATTAAGCGAACTTTTAATGGAACAGAATATGTAACCCCCCGTTCTATACACTCATCTGGATTATATTTAGGAAGCCCTAAATAGTAATTTTTATATTCAAGAATGTAATTTTTATGATTATCCTCAATAGGAAATGCATTACGAAAAACCTGTTCCAATCCAATAAGTTCGCGTTCATCTTCTTTTATATCTTCTTGGGTGAACTGTTTAAAAGACCTAATCTGTACATCCAGAAGATCTGGCATATCTATAATACTCTTGATATTAGCAAACGATTGTCTTTTTAATTTATATTTTGAATTTGGTGTCAAACCAGATCCTCCAAATTGATTTTATCTCATTCTGAGAAAAGCATTCCTTAACTCAAAAAGTTACCATTATTAAGAAAAAGAGACTTGATTCATTGCCTACTTCAGTTCGACGCTCGCTCCAACTTCTTCCAACTTACTCTTAATTCCTTCAGCTTCTTCCTTCAACATACCTTCCCTTACTGCTTTAGGTGCACCCTCAACAAGGTCCTTAGCTTCTTTTAGTCCAAGGTCAGTAACTTCTCGTACCACCTTAATCACCTGAATCTTCTTATCTCCCACTACCGATAGGATGACATCAAAGCTAACTTTCTCCTCGGCAGTTTCTGCTTCACCAGCAGTAGCGGAACCAGCAGCTGCAACAGCAATTGGGGCTGAAGCAGTAACTCCAAATTTCTCCTCAATCTCGGAAATAAGTTCAGATATCTCAAGCATATTGGCTTTTTCCAAGTACTTAAGAACGTCATCACGTGTCACTTTAGTCGCCATTTTCAGTTTCCTCCTGATACTCTATGTTTGTTTCGTTTCTTTAATGCTGCTCAATACGTTTAACAGTTTCGATATAGGACTGCTAATCGTAGTTACAAACTTTGTCATAGGTGAATTTAATCCACCAACCAGATTTGACAGCAATACTTCTCTTGAAGGCAAATTGGAAATCTTCTCAAACAAAGATTTGTCCATTAACTCTCCTTCAAAGATAAGTGCTTTTAACTCTGGTAAATCGTGTTCTTTCTTAAATTCTTTTAAAACTCTGGCTGGTGTCGTTGGATCTTGATATGAAAATGCAATAGCTGTGGGACCTCTAAAAATATCTTCTAACTCTTTTATCTTGAGATCTTTAGAAGCAAGTTTCACCAATGTATTTTTTACAACAAGATATTCAACCCCTTCACTGTAAAACTTCTTTCGAAGATCGGTAACCTCAGAAACATTTAACCCCATAAAATCAGTAAAATATACCCCGGTGGCATTCTCAAACTTCTCTTTCATAGCAGCTACAACTTCAATATTATTTTCTGATGGCATAGTTTACCTATTAGACTGTCGTTTTGTTTATCTTTACACCGGGTCCCATCGTTGATGAAATGGTTAATTTTTTTAAATATGTTCCTTTCACAACTGACGGTTTTAGTCTCCTGAGCATGCTAATCACTGATTTTATATTTTCAATAAGTTGTTCATTTTCAAAAGAACATTTCCCAACAGGAGCATGAATTACTCCATATTTATCTACCCGCAGTTCAATACGACCCGCTTTAATCTCTTTTACTGCATTACCCACCTGAGGTGTAACTGTCCCACTTTTGGGATTTGGCATCAGTCCTTTAGGACCAAGAATTTTACCAAGTCTTCCTACTTTGGGCATCATATCCGGTGAGGCAATAATAACATCCGCATCAGTCCATCCACCCTGTAGCTTTTGAATAAAATCATCATCACCAACAAAATCAGCCCCGTTATCCTTTGCCTCTTTGGCTGCCGAACCTTTTGCCAATACCAATACTTTCACCTCTTTACCAGTACCATAAGGTAATGAAGTGGTTACTCTAATGTTCTGCTCTGCATGCCTTGGATCCACACCAAGATTGACTGATATCTCCACAGTCTCATTAAATTTAGCAGAAGCGTTTTCCTTCACAAAGGCAACTGCATCTTCCAGTGAATATAGATGATGTCTATCCAGATTATTTAATACTGTTCTATATTTTTTACCGTGCTTCATAAATTATTCAGTTTCTTATTCGACCTCAATTCCCATACTTCTTGCTGTTCCTCGAATCATTTCTGTTGCTGTTTCAACGGAATTTGCATTTAGGTCTGGCATCTTCGTTTCAGCAATAGAGCGAATATCCGATTCCGATATCTTCCCAACTTTCTCTCGATTGGGTTCTCCAGAACCTTTACTAATTCCTGCAGCTTTCTTAATCAAGACAGCAGCAGGTGGAGTCTTGGTTACAAATGTAAAGGAACGATCCTGATATACTGTGATCACTACAGGAATAATCGTCCCTCTGTTTTCCTTCGTCCGCTCATTAAATGTTTTACAGAAATCCATAATATTCACACCGTGTTGACCTAAAGCAGGACCTACAGGTGGTGCAGGATTTGCTTGACCTGCACGTATTTGAAGTTTAAGTGTTGTTCTAATCTTTTTTGCCATCGTTATTCTTACTTTTCTTTTTCTACCTGGAGATAATCTAGCTCAACAGGAGTTGGACGCCCAAAAATTGAGACGGTCACCTTAACTTTCTGTTTTTCTTCATTCACATTATGAACAAATCCAGTAAAATCGATAAAAGGTCCATCAATTACTTTTATAGCATCACCTGTTTTAAACTTAGTCCCAATTACCTCACGACCATCCAAACTTTCCACCTCGCCGAGTATACGTTTTACCTCCTCATCTCTCAACGGGTGAGGATTGTCTTTGGAACCAATAAAATTGATAACACCAGCGATATTTTCAATATAATATTTTGTCTCATTTGTAAGTGTCATATTTATCAGTAAATAACCCGGGTAAAATAATTTTTCTTTCACTCTTTTTTTACCATCTCTCATCTCAATAACATTCTCAGAAGGAACAAGTATATCCCCAATAAAATCCGTTAGATTATTATGTTCGGCCTCGCGAAGTACTGCTTCCCTAATCTTTTTTTCCCTACCAGAAATAACTCTAACTGAATACCAATCCATATTATAAAATCACATTTACAATTCTTGAAAGAATCTGATCAATAAAGAATAGAAATATACATAACATAAGAGAAAGAGAAAGTACCACAATAGTAGATCCTCTAAGTTCATCCCAGTTAGGCCAGGATACTTTCTTCAACTCAAACTGTACACTACTTAAAAACTGACTTATTTTTTTAAATATCTTAAACATCTATCTCAAAATGATCTGCAGGTGAGGCAGGACTTGAACCCGCAACCACCGGTTTTGGAGACCGGGGCTCTACCAATTGAGCTACTCACCTAATTCCTCCAAAAGAAAGCGGGGATACCAAGTTTCTACTAATTGAATTACTCATCTGAATACCACCAAAATCTCTATTTTACCGAGTTTCCTTAAAAATCACATGCTTTTTGGCAACAGGATCGTACTTTTTATACTCCACACGTTCAGGATGATTTTGCTTATTTTTTGTGGTAGTATATCGATATCCTGTACCAGCAGTACTTTGCAATGTTATCGTTGTTCTTTTACTCCTTCCAGCCAATTTGATTCTCCTTACTCAAGAATATCCGTCACGACTCCAGCTCCAACGGTGTGACCACCCTCACGAATCGCAAACCTCAACTCCTTCTCCATCGCTATCGGTGTTATCAACTCCACTTTAACGTTTACATTATCTCCTGGCATCACCATCTCTACTCCCTCAGGCAAACTCACCACGCCCGTCACATCTGTCGTTCGAAAATAAAACTGAGGCCGATATCCCTCAAAAAAGGGCGTGTGACGACCTCCCTCCTCCTTCTTCAATACATATACCTTCGCCTCAAACTTCGTGTGGGGCGTGATACTTCCTACCGCCGATATAACCTGACCTCGCTTTAAATCATCCTTATCCACTCCCCTCAACAATAAACCAGCATTATCTCCAGCCTGACCCTCATCCAATATCTTACGAAACATCTCTACTCCCGTCACTACCGTCTTACTCGTCTCTCCTAATCCCACTATCTCTACCGAATCACCTACCTTTATTATCCCACGCTCTATCCTTCCTGTACCTACCGTACCTCGTCCCGTAATACTGAATACATCCTCCACAGGCATCAAAAATGGCCTGTCTATATCTCGCTCCGGCTCCGGTATGTAACTGTCTATCGCATCCAATAACTCCACTATACACCGAGTCAACTCCTCATCCTCTGGATTGCTCAACGCCTCCAACGCACTACCCTGTATTATCGGTATCTCATCACCAGGAAAATTGTACTCATCCAATAACTCACGCAACTCCAACTCCACTAACTCCAGTAACTCCGGATCATCTACCTGATCCGTCTTGTTCATAAATACCACAATAGCCGGAACATTTACCTGACGTGCTAATAATACATGCTCACGTGTCTGGGGCATTGGACCATCTGCCGCCGATACTACCAATACAGATCCATCCATCTGTGCCGCTCCCGTTATCATATTCTTGATGTAATCTGCATGTCCCGGACAATCTATGTGTGCATAATGACGATTATCCGTCTCATACTCCACATGTGCCGTCTGTATCGTTAATCCTCGCTCCCGCTCCTCAGGAGCACTATCAATACTATCAAACGTCCGAGCCTCTGCTAAACCACGCTTGCTTAAATATAACGTCATCGCTGCCGTCAATGTCGTCTTCCCATGATCTACATGACCTATCGTCCCTATATTTAAGTGAGGCTTCGTCCTCGAAAATTTCTCCTTTGCCATTGTGCTGTTCCTCCTAATTAATATCAGTTAATTGAGCCTACGACCGGACTTGAACCGGTGACCCCGTCCTTACCAAGGACGTGCTCTACCGACTGAGCTACGTAGGCACAAGAATTAATGTGCCTGATATAAAAATATTCGAGCAAGTAACCTGTCTATCTGACAGGGAACTCTCGACCCTCAGCTTGACTGCCCGGTGATTTCCATTGTGAGCGGCGGACGAGGTTCGAACTCGCGACCCTCAGCTTGGAAGGCTGATGCTCTACCAACTGAGCTACCACCGCATTTTCTTGATATGCGGAGAAAACTGACGTTCTATTCCCTATTCCATTCATGAAGTTACACCCATACAGTTGTTATCATAACAGACATGAACCTTAGAAGAATATCTATATTTTTCCATTATTGTGTGGGGAGAGATGGATTTGAACCACCGAAGGCTTTCGCCGCCAGATTTACAGTCTGGTGCATTTGACCGCTCTGCCACCTCCCCAAATTTTCAGATCGATTCAAATTATCCCTCTAGGCCATTGAGCCACCGGAGAGACTCCTCCTCCAAAGGTCACGAAGGACTCCTTTGGAGAGATCCTGCGGATCAAGGAAGTTCCTGTGGAAGAACCCTCAGCCTGCTGATTATCCCGACATGCATCAGAGCCGATAGAGGGACTCGAACCCCCAACCTGCTGATTACAAATCAGCTGCTCTCCCAGTTGAGCTATATCGGCATGTCGGGACTCTATGGTGGCATCACGAAATTCCACCCAGTGACATTCACCTGTTAATAGAGACATACCATCCATTTTC
Source organism: Fidelibacterota bacterium (assembly GCA_014381485.1). GTDB lineage: Bacteria > Fidelibacterota > Marinisomatia > Marinisomatales > CAZVFT01 > JACNLN01. The sequence goes on along the minus strand of JACNLN010000087.1, from coordinate 948 downwards.
AAATAAATATTTTTTCATCAACATAATGTGTATAAAATTTAATAAAGCAATATAGTCTCTAATTTTAAATAAAATAAATTTAAATAACAAATTATTTTTTACACTAAAGTAAAGACTTAATATAAGAGTAAACCGTCACTGATCCTTGAATGGGGCGCTTGCTCCCCGAAGCTCTTGCACAGGGGAGCCGTGCCTTCGTTAGTGACCCTTTCGGGATTTATAACGGAGTTTAGGCTTTAGCCTTTTAAAGAAAGTAGGGAAGCATGTTGATAAATCTGTCACTTTTTAAAACCCTTAAGGGTGAAATCCGTGGACTAGCTACCCCTATACCTTATACCGTATACCCTTATACCCATAAACCATTAGTTACCCCTTTTCCCTTAAGACTCCTCCGCCTTTGCCTGTCTACCGAAGCTTTAGCGTAGGTTGGCCTTTGCATATATCATTGGTAGCGCGTACGGGAATCGAACCCGTGTTTCCGGCTTGAGAGGCCGACGTCCTAACCCCTAGACGAACGCGCCATAATTCAATATGTTAAAAAAGCCCATGTTATCCCGACGTGTCGGGACGCTCTAACCCTTGGACAAATGCATTATCTATCAAGTACCCAGTAGAGGATTCGAACCCCTATCTCATGGTCCGTAGCCACGTGTTCTATCCATTGAACTAACTGGGCAAACTTTTGTACATCTTCCTCATAACCTTCCTGATATCAAAATACCGAATTGCTCAATATCCTGATAGATCGGGAAGCTACGGGTGCATCTGCTGGGGAGGAAGGAGTTGAACCCTCACTTACGGAACCAGAATCCGCTGTCCTACCATTAGACGACTCCCCAAATTTCCTTAACTCGTGTAAAAGACATCTATTCATTGTGTCTATGTTAAACATACGTAAAAATTTAACATTTTCATATCTTCGCTACAAAAACTTTCGTCGGAAGTTCC